>CAJQSN010000012.1 GCA_905614355.1 uncultured Rhodospirillales bacterium
CACCGGAGATCATTCGTCTCGCCGTGATGATGTATGTCAGATTTCCGCTCTCTCTTCGCAATGTAGAAGACCTGCTCCATGAACGAGGCGTCGATATTTGTCACGAAACAGTACGCTATTGGTGGAACAGATTTGGTCCAATGTTCGCGCGTGAGATTCGCAAAAAACGGATGCATCCAGTTCCTGATCATTCAAATTGGAAATGGCACCTTGATTGGTTTTGGTGCTGACAAGCCTAGGGTGCGTCGACGAGAAGCCAGCTGCACTTGCTATCGACAATAGACCAGCACAACGTGTGCGGACGCGCAGTGGGCTGCTGAGACCCTGACACAAGGAGATGGATGAACTGGTAACTCGCCCTCCTTACACCGCTGTTAAGTTTGGCGCGGGAAGAAGTTAGAGGATCGGGGACATTAATAGTGGGAGTCGAACACATTTTGATCTAGGTATGTGGCATATGAAGCTTGGGTACGGCTGAAGTGCAGCATTAGATGAAATGTGCGGGCAATGTGGGGCTTAGTGTGGGGCTAGTAAATTTTTGTAAAATATAACCTTTAAAATCAATATATTATATAAATATACGGCAGACTATCTCTCCACCACCCACCCTCGCCTTTGGCGTGCTCAGTCTATTTCCCAGTATTTCGTTTTATATTTTAGCGACTTAGATTTGTCATATGGAACCTGAGACTCGTTCCAAGATGATAGTGGTCGACTAATTCCTACTAGTCTCAGTTCACCTTTTTGGTGGGTTCCTTTAGGTCTTGATAAACGCCTTGCTTTAATTATCTCTCCGGCACCTCGCGCCGATATGCCTTCGTCATTCATTACATCAATTACTCCGGAGGGGCGTAACTACAGATCTTCTGCTACACGATCAATTCTGGTGAATACTCGAAACACAATTGGTGCCGGAGGCATCCAATATGTGATGCTCACCGCTTCCATAATAATTGGACTTTCTTGATAAAAGAGAACGTCACAACGCCGATAATCTTCTCCCGCCCAATTTGCGTCATTGCAGCGCAAGGGCCTGCATCCACATTCAGCTCGAGTTCGGCTCAATCATATGGCCTCGGCTAGAGCATAGGGGGTTTCATTATAGTATACTTTGGCACCTTTACTTAACCACAGTTCAAGCGTGATCAAGTCCGTGTCGAAGCGGGGATCAATGTCCCGCCAAGATTGTGGCACTTCAACCTGATAACGGCGAACGGTTTCCCAATTATAGCTCTCGTGTTTAGATAATAGTGTGCGGACATAGCTCATCATTTGCTCCTTGGAACATTAAGGGTTTTTACAAATGATGAGAGTGGCGCCAACTTTGTGCAGCATTTATAGAGATACATCCATCACATTCAGAGACTAGTTGGCATTTGTCTAACAGCATCGGCCTAATGACCGATTAGACCGAGCACCTTTCCTGTCAGCAAGCTGTTCGGCTTTGAAAGTTCAAGCGGTATGTCGAAGTGATTGCGCTCGGTGAGTTCAAAGTACTCAGCCACAAATCCTGCCGCTTGCCACTTTTCAGCGTAGTCTCTGCTTTGGCGCTTGAACTCTGCGGTTTCTGAACCGCCATAAGAAACGATAATCGGGCAACCATTTTTCGGTAGAAAGTGAATTGGGCTGTTGCGCTCAGCCGCGGCTAAATCGAGGTTTAACCATTCATTTGCAAAACTCAACGCGACGGGCGCAAGGTCATAGAGCCCGCTCAGCAGCATGCCCCCCTTGAGAACATCTTCTGGTAATCTATGGCTTTGGTGCCAGCCGCCATTTAGCATCATGCCCGCCAAATGGCTACCCGCCGATGAGCCTGATATATAAATACGATCGGGGTCGCAGTTGAACTCTTGGCAATTTTGATAAAGCCAGGCGATAGAGCGGCGTATTTCGCCAGCGATTTGATCGATTGTTGCTTCGGGGCAAAGCGTGTAATTGACGGCAGCTACAGCTATGCCGTTAGCGACAAAATTCTGCGCCATAAAACTCGACTCATTTTTCGATAACATGCGCCAATAACCACCATGAATGAAAATCAGCAAAGGGGAATTTTTTCCAGCTGGAAATAGATCGAGTGTTTCTTCCG
>CAJQSN010000013.1 GCA_905614355.1 uncultured Rhodospirillales bacterium
AAATAACGACGAACAATAATTCGAACTATTTCTTTGACTTTTAGATCATTAGATATGTCTGCTTCATTCATCTTAACTAGTTTATCTTGAATCGCATCCGAAATTTTTTCTAGCACTTCAGTCAATTCTTTATTTTCAATCAAGCCATGAGTTGTCAATAGTGGTGTCTCCATAATATTACTCGATTGATCTAGAACTAAGCTCAAAACCGCAACACCGTTATAAATAATTCGGTTGCGATCTTTAATCACGTCACTTTCAATCGGGATAACACGAGAACCATCTACAGCAAAACGACCAGCATGCACTTCATCTATTACTTGAGCTCTGTCTGGTGCTAGTCGGACAACCGATCCATTTTTTACGAGGATGGTTTCTGGGACTTGGCAATCTTGAGCAATTTCTGCATGCTTTTTTAGGTGCCGTGGTTCACCATGAACCGGAACGACAATTTGTGGCTGTAAATAGCTATACATCTCAATTAGTTCGTCTTCTGCTGGATGACCCGACACATGAATATTACCGTTTTCATCATTAATGACAGATACATTGTTTTGAATTAACTTATTTTGAAGTCGAGAAATAGATAATTCATTACCGGGAATTATCCTCGAAGAAAATATAACGGTGTCTCCTTTTCCAAACTTCACGTGGCGATGATCATTAGCTGCAATACGCGCCAAAGCTGCCCTTGGCTCACCTTGGCTCCCGGTACAAATATATAGAACCTGATCCTTTGGAATATCTTCAGCATCCTCAGCCTCTATAAAAACCGGCAAATCAGACAGGTATCCGGTTTGTCGAGCCGCAGCATTAATTCTCCATAAAGACCGGCCAACCAAACACACAGCTCGTCCATTAGCTGATGCAGCGTCATAGATAGTTTTTAATCGGGCAACGTTAGAAGCGAAACATGCTACAGCTACCTGCCCATTGCACCCCTCAATAATTTTCGACAGGTTGTCCAGGATGCAAGCCTCTGAGCCTGAAGTGCCCTTAACAAAAACATTGGTAGAATCGCCGATTGCAGCTAAAATCCCTTCATCACCCAGCGACTTTAACATATTAAAATCGCAAGCTGGTCCCACTACAGGATCCGGATCAAATTTCCAATCACCAGTATGAAAAATTGTGCCCAATGGAGTTCGCAAAATACAGGCATTGGGTTCTGGCATCGAATGGGTCAGCGTCATAAGTTCAATGGAAAATGCTCCAACATCGAATTTACCCGTCAGCGGAACTTCAATTATCTCCATATTTTTAGCACTTTCCGTAAATTCAAGTTTAGAGCGAAGCAATGCTGCGGTAAAAGGGGTGGCGTAGACCGGGCAACGTAATTTGTCCCACAAATAGGGGACAGCGCCCAAGTGATCTTCATGGCCGTGAGTGAGAATAATCCCAGCTAGACGATCTCGGCGTTCCAAGATAAATTCAGGGTCCGGGAGAATAACGTCGATACCTGGGGTAGTATCATCACCAAATGTGATACCTAGATCTATTATGATCCAATCATGTTTTTTCGGTTCGCCATAACCATATAAATTAAAATTCATCCCAATCTCTTCTGTACCTCCAAGTGGTACGAAGAGAAGCTCCTTATTTTTTAAATGCATTTCTAGCATTAATGTTTATTTCGAAGATAGATCGTGAGAAGCCCTTTTAGTGTCAGATGCTCCTCCCAATAATCTATGGCATCGGTTGAATCAGAAAACATTGAAGACAACCCACCCGTAGCAATAACAATCATAGTTCCACCAACCTCTAATTTAATACGTTTAGTAATTCCTTCTATCATACTTACATAACCCCAAAAAATACCTGATTGCATAGCCGACACCGTTCCAGTTCCTATTATATTTTTAGGACGTTCAATCGCGACCCGAGGTAATTGCGCCGCCCCCATATGAAGTGCCTCAAGGGACAAGTTGATACCTGGAGCAATAATACCACCTTTATAATTGCCTTCAGCATCAACAATATCAAACGATGTCGCCGTTCCAAAATCAACAACTGCAACCGGACCTTTATAATATTCATGTGCAGCAACAGCATTACATAGACGATCTGCACCGACCTCTCGCGGGTTGTCCACAAGAACTGCTATCCCTAATTTAACTGTTGGGTCACCAACTATAATGGGCTCGCAATTAAAGTAACGCTGACAGAGACTTTTTAAATGGGTTAAATTAGCAGGGACTACTGTCGCTAAAATAGCCGCAGTTATATCAGTACGAATTAGATTTTCTCTATCCATCAAGTGGCTCAGCCAAACACCAAATTCATCTGCTGTACGATTAACATCTGATGCGGCTCTCCATTCGCCACACAGATCACCTTTATCGTTAAAAATAGCAAAGACGATATTAGTGTTACCAGAATCTATTGCCAGCAGCATTTAAAATTCTCCTGTCATAGGCAGTAAATATACATCACCGGCTGTCACTCGACGCGGACCATTGCTGGTTTCAATTACGAGTGCGCCTGTTTTGTCTAAATCACGAAAAAGACCCAATAAATTTTCAGCGCCTAATTTAACACGTAGTGGTTGATTAAGCACGTGACCGTGGTCCAGCCACTCATTGCGTACCGGCTCAAAGCCCATATTCTGCCAATCATAATATAATTCAGATAAATTTTGAAGATATAACTCAACGACTTTTTCAATTTTTAACTCCACACCTGTTTCATCTTTAATACTAGTAGCAGGGAAAAAAGTGGTAGATGGGAAGTGTTGTAAATTTAGACCAAACCCTACAACAACCCAGACTGTATTATTCTGTCGATTAAACCCAGCCTCAAGAAGAGTGCCGCCAATTTTTTTTTTATTTAATAATAAATCGTTAGGCCATTTATAGTTAATATTAGGCGATTGCTCTAAAATATACTCTAGTGTTTTACTTGCCGCAATTCCTGGTAAAAACCCTAGCTGGGCGGCATCAGCTAAAATACAATTGGGCCGGAATAAAACTGAAATATACATATTACCAATGTCAGAGACCCAACGCCGTTTATTACGCCCCTTACCTGATGTTTGAATACGCGCCCAAACTGCTAAACCTTCGTTATCAACACCAGACAAAATTCTTCGCTTTAGCTCGTCATTTGTACTGTCAACAGTATCCAGTGCTATCAACTTATATCCTGGCGGTAAATTTAAAAATTCAGGCATACTTACTTGGTAAAAAGCGCAGAAGCAGCCTGCTCCGCGCCACTAATTAATGGCATTGGATAAAAGATTAGAAAAATAATTACAAACCCTGTAATTGCTAAAACAATTTTGATTTCTAAGCTAATAGACACATTGAGTGCCTCAACCGGAGGATCAAAATACATGACCTTGACTATCCGTATATAATAAAATGCGCCTATTACACTGGCTACCACTCCAATAATCGCTAACGTGTATAGTTCAGAGTTAATAGCCGCCTGAAATACATATAATTTCCCTAGAAATCCAGCGAGAGGGGGAATCCCTGCCATCGAAAACATAAAAATTGAAAAAATAAGCGCTAAACCAGGATTAGTTTTAGATAATCCAGCTAAATCATCGATATTCTCTACCATGCGGCCATCCCTTTTCATCAACAATATACAAGAAAAGGTCCCAATATTCATAAAAACATAAATAACCAGATAAACCAACATTCCCTGAATTCCATGAATCCGAAAGATCGCGTTTTCCACCCCACCAACGGCAGCCAAACCAATCAATGCATAACCCATATGACCAATCGAACTATAAGCCATCATTCGCTTGATATTTTTTTGATTGATTGCCGCAAAGGCTCCTAGCCCCATTGAAGCAATAGACATAAAAATAATAATTTGTTGCCATTGGTCATCAATCTCTCCAAATGGACCAAGCATAGTACGAACAAACAAACCCATGGCCGCAATCTTTGGAGCCGCGGACAACAGAGCCGTTACCGGTGTTGGCGCGCCTTCATAAACATCTGGCGTCCACATATGAAATGGTACAGCCGAAATTTTAAAAGAGAAACCTGCTACAATAAAAACAAGGCCAATAATGACACCAGGAGGAGGTAATTCACCGCTCAATCCTTTAAACACCTCAGCCATTATATTAAAATTTGTAGATCCCACAAACCCATAAATTAGTGAAATACCATAGAGCATCAGACCAGAAGAAAGTGCTCCCAACACAAAATACTTTAAGCCAGACTCTGCGGAACGCGCGCTATCTTTTTGAAAGGCCGCTATCACATAAAGTGATAAACTTTGAAGTTCGATAGCCAAGTAAAGTCCTAGGAAATCATTTGCAGAAAGCATCAACATCATGCCAATAGTTGCCAAAACTATTAATATTGGGAATTCGAAAGAATCAATTGATTGTAATTTCCGATAATCTTTAGAAATAAGGATAACAGATGCTGCAGAGAGCAAAACAAACGTTTTCATGAAAACTGTAAAGTCATTAACAACAAACGCACCATCAAAAGTAGAAACACGACCATCTGTCGATACCAGCATCAAGGGAATAGCTAGAAGTAGCAATAGTATACACGCATACGCAATGGTTCGGGCAATATTCAAACTACGTATAAAAACACCAAGCATTAAAAGTACAAGAGTAGTAACTGCCAGAATAATTTCGGGTAGAGCCGGCATTAAATCAGGGATTGTCGCTAACTGCATAATTTTTACCGTTCTTACTGCTCAACTGTGGGAATATATTCGGCGCTTGCCAATGCACTTTGATAGCGCTCGACAAGATTTTCTACCGAAACATGCATAACATCTAGAAATAAAGACGGGTATATCCCCATTACAATGACAGTTAAAATTAATGGCGTGAATATAGCAATTTCCCGAGAGTTAACGTCCGATATTTTTTTTAGATTATCTTTTATGAGTTCACCAAAAACAATTCGGCGGTACAAGTACAACATATAAGCAGCACCCAAAATCAAACCCGACGTAGCAAACGCAGCCACCCAAGTATTGACTTTAAATGCACCAACTAGGATTAAAAATTCGCCAATAAACCCACTAGTGCCTGGAAGACCAATTGATGCCATCATAAATATCATAAAAATTACAGCATATTTAGGCATACGCGTAACAAGACCACCGTAGGCTCTAATTTCACGACTGTGGATCCTGTCGTATAGTACTCCAACAACCAGAAAAAGAGCGGCAGAAACAATACCATGACTAAGCATTTGAATGATAGCCCCCTCAACACCTTGCAAGTTACCGCTAAATACGCCGATTGTAACAAAGCCCATATGTGCGACGGAAGAATACGCTATCAATTTTTTCATATCCTCCTGAGCTAGAGCTATTAGTGAAGTATAAATAATAGCAACTGCACTAAGTATAAAAATTAAAGGTGTAAAATCTGCGGAGGCAAGCGGGAACATGGGTAGAGAAAAGCGCAAAAAACCATAACCACCAAATTTTAGTAATACTCCAGCTAAAATAACCGACCCAGCAGTTGGCGCCTCGACATGGGCATCGGGCAACCAAGTATGCACTGGCCACATTGGGACTTTAACAGCAAAAGAAGCAAAAAATGCTAGCCATAACCAGGATTGTAATGAGGCCGGAAAATCATACTTTAACAAGATTGTCATATCCGAAGTTCCAGCCACGGACACCATGGTTAAAATCGCAATTAACATAAGCACAGAACCGGCTAACGTATAAAGAAAAAGTTTATACGCCGCATAGTTACGCCGTGGCCCACCCCATACTCCTATTATTAAGAACATGGGAATTAGAACGCCTTCGAAAAAGACATAAAACAAAATTAAATCTAGCGCTGAAAACATACCGACCATCAATGTTTCCAAAAATAGAAATGCAATCATATAATCTTTGACACGATCCGTAATAGAAACCCAACTTGCAAGAACACAGATGACTGTTAAAAGCGTTGAAAGTATAACGAAGAACATAGAAATGCCATCAACACCAACCTGATACGATAAATCTAAGCTAGGTATCCAAATTACTTTCTCAACAAATTGAAATTCTGAGGTTGAGTTATCAAAATTAATCCAAATACCTAGAGAAACCAAGAAAGTTACGACCGATGTCCAAAGAGCAATGGCACGAGCATTACGAGCCGTTGTCTCGTCATCACCTTTAATAAGCAAAATAAAGAAAATACCAACAAGTGGCACAAATATTATAATAGATAACCAGGGGAAATTACTCATTTAACCATATCCCCTCACCAAGAACCAAGTGATAAAGACTGCAAGACCCAATAACATTACAAATGCATAATGGTACAAATACCCACTTTGAATTTCTCCAACACGCCGAGAAATCATACGAACGGCTGCCGCAACTCCATTTGGGCCAACTCCATCGATTAACAAGCCGTCTACGGCTTGCCACAAACCATGACCTAATTTAAACGCCGGTTTGACCAGAAGTTTTGTATACAGCTCATCAAAATACCATTTATTTAAAAGAAATTTATGTGTCCGTTTAAATCCTGATGAAAGCGCGCCAGGTAACCCAGGAGCAAACATATACATTAAATACGCAAGCGCTATACCAGAGCTTCCAATACAAATGGGCAAAAACTTTACCCAAATTGGAACAAGGTGTGCGTTAGCAAGTGCCTGGTGGCTATCGTGAACAAAAATAGAATTTTTCCAGAACTCAACAGCATATTCCCCCACAAAATAATCAACAGAAACCACACCAACAAATAAAGCACCTAACGCGAGGACTGTTAAAGGTAATATCATTACTTTAGGAGACTCATGTACATGGGCTAATGTTTTTTCATCAGCACGAGGCGTGCCGTGAAAAGTTAAAATAATAAGACGCCATGAATAGAATGCAGTAAGAAATGCAGCCGTGATACCAAGCCAAAAAGCATACCGACCGACACCTGAATGGGCAGCCCAAGCCGCTTCAAGTATTATATCTTTTGAAAAGAATCCGGAGAAGGGCCAAATACCGGCTAACGCAAGGCTCCCAATCCACATAAAAATATAAGTGACCGGAATTAATTTATAAAGGCCGCCCATCTTACGCATATCTTGCTCATCTGACATCGCATGAATTACAGACCCAGCACCTAAAAATAAAAGAGATTTAAAGAATGCATGAGTAATCAAATGGAACATTCCAGCTGAATAAGCTGATACACCCAGAGCAAAGAACATATAACCTAGTTGTGAACACGTAGAGTAAGCGATTACCCTTTTGATATCATTCTGTACACAAGCAACAGTTGCCGCGAATATTGCAGTAGAGGCCCCCACAACCGTCACGACAGCTAAAGCCACTTCTGAATATTCGAATAGAGGCGACATGCGCACGACCATAAAAACACCAGCGGTCACCATTGTTGCTGCATGAATTAACGCGGACACTGGCGTTGGGCCTTCCATAGCATCAGGCAACCAAACATGTAGCCCCAGCTGTGCAGATTTACCCATAGCTCCAACAAATAACAATAAACAAATTATTGTAAGTGCGTGAATATTAGTTGAAAAAATATTTATAGTTGTAGCAGATTTATCCGCAGCCAAATTAAAAATCGTATCAAAACTTACACTATCAAATAGAAAGTATATTGCAAAAATTCCTAGAGCAAAACCAAAATCACCAATTCGGTTAACAACAAAAGCTTTAATAGCAGCCTTATTAGCTGATGGGCGGTCATACCAAAAACCAATCAAAAGGTACGATGCTAAGCCAACCCCTTCCCAACCAAAAAACATTTGTACGAGATTATTAGAAGAAACCAACATCAACATAAAAAAAGTAAACAAACTTAAGTATGCCATAAAACGCGAGATAGATTTATCAGTAGCCATATAACCAATGGAGTAAACATGGATCATAGACGAAACAACCGTAACCATTACAACCATTAATACTGAGAGTATATCCCCTCTTAGGGCCCATGAAAACTGAAGCGAGCCTGAACCAACCCAAGTAAAAATTTCAATACTTGGGTTCTGCCCATTAATAAAAACTTCTAAAAAAACTAGAATAGCAGCCGCACCGGCTAACAGCATCGAGCCACAAGTAATTATTTGGGAAATTAAATCTATACGATTTTTAGCGTCTTCATGCCCATTGTTTATCAAAGAGATTTTAAAAAAAACAAGTATCCCAGAGATAAGACTACCAATTAGAGGTAAAAATACAGCAGCTACGTACATTTCTAAATCAACCCTTCATTGCATTAATATTTTCAACAGCAATGTTCCCGCGATTTCGAAAATAAACGACCAATATTGCAAGCCCAATAGCCGCCTCTGCAGCGGCTACCGTAAAAACAAACAGCGCAAATACTTGACCAAATGTATCTCCTAGGTAGGAAGAAAAGGCAACAAAATTAACATTAACTGAAAGTAAGATCAGTTCGATAGACATTAAAATAATTATAACATTCTTGCGATTGAGAAAAATACCAATTGTACCAATTGTGAAAAGTATTGAAGCAAGGACCAAATAATGCGATAAACCAATTTCAAGCATTACACCCCACTCCCCGAAGAGACTTTTTTTACTTCAATCGTGTTACTAGGATTTCGAGCAAGTTGATCTCCCACATTCTGTTTACGGACACCGTCTCTGGTTCTATGAGTTAATACAATGGCACCAATCATAGCAACTAAGAGAATAAAACCTGCCGTCTGGAAATAAAAAATATAGTGAGTATAAATAACATTACCCATTGCCTCGGTATTTGTGACCGACGAGCCTATTGATTGCGCGATAAAATTTTGCTCAACATTAGGGGCAAAATTCCAGCCCCCGGCAATCACCCCGAGTTCAATCACCAAGATAAAACCGACCAATAAACCGAGAGGTAAATAGTGTAAGAATCCATCGCGGGTTTCTGCTATACTGACGTCGAGCATCATTACAACAAACATAAACAACACAGCAACAGCTCCGACGTACACGACGATTAAAATCATAGCTAAAAACTCAGCCCCTAACAGCACGAATAAGCCGGCTACATTAAAAAAAACTAATATTAAAAATAGCACCGAGTGGACAGGATTATGAGTAGAAATGACAACGATTGCTGCTATCACCGCTATGGAAGCAAACATATAGAAGGCCAGCGCCAGAAAAATCATGCATGAACTCCTTATCTATATGGTCCGGTTAAATCCAACCGAGCAGCGAGTTCTGTTTCCCATCGGTCTCCATTATCCAAAAGTTTATCTTTATTATAAAGCAATTCTTCCCGAGATTCGGTAGCAAATTCAAAATTTGGACCTTCGACAATCGCGTCAACAGGGCAAGATTCTTCGCAGTACCCGCAGTAAATACACTTGACCATATCGATATCATAGCGAGTTGTCCGGCGACTACCGTCATCGCGAGGTTCTGCCTCTATAGTAATAGCTTGAGCAGGACAAACCGCTTCACATAATTTACAAGCTATACAGCGTTCCTCGCCATTTGGATAACGCCTCAATGCATGCTCGCCCCTAAACCTTGGGCTTAACGGGCCTTTTTCATAGGGATAGTTGAGTGTAACTTTTGGTTTAAAAAAATATTTTAAAGTGAGTATCATTCCAGAGAGAAGCTCGGCAAGAAAGATACTTCTAACATTTCGGTCAAGAACGCCCATAATTACTGCTCCTCATTCCTAATTGGGTGCAAGATGTTTTAGTGGTGCAATATCGAATGCCAACACAATACCGGCAACCAGAACTACTGAAGCAAGGGAGATAGGAAGAAAAACCTTCCAACCGAGCCTCATAAGTTGATCGTACCTATACCGAGGAAAGGTTGCACGCACCCATATAAAAAGAAACAGTAGACCGCAAATTTTAAGAATAAACCAAATTGGCCCTGGGATCCAAGTAAAAGGTACCACATTAATTGGCGGTAACCAGCCACCTAAGAACAAAATAGTGGTCATGGCGCACATCAAAATCATATTGGCGTATTCACCAAGGAAAAAAAGTGCAAACGTCATTGCTGAGTACTCAACATTATAACCAGCAACTAGTTCGGCTTCAGCCTCAGGTAAATCGAAAGGGTGTCTATTTGTTTCAGCTAAGGTTGAGATAAAGAAAATAACAAACATTGGGAATAAGGGAATGATAAACCAAACACTTTTTTTCTGTGCGGTGACTATATCCGACAAGTTTAAAGAACCAGCTACTAATAAAACCGTAATAATAATAAAACCCATAGATACTTCATATGATATCATTTGTGCAGCCGAACGGACTGCACCTAAAAACGCATATTTTGAATTGCTTGCCCAACCTGCCATTAAAATGCCGTATACCCCAAGAGATGAAATTGCAAATAAATATAAAACTCCAACATTAATATTGGCTGCAACCAAACCATCACCAAAAGGAATAACAGCCCAAGCCACCAAAGCTAGCGAAAACGTGATCATAGGAGCCATAACAAAAACAACGCGATTGGCTCCAGATGGTATAATGGTTTCTTTAAAGAATAACTTAAGGCCATCGGCTAGTGGCTGTAACAAGCCAAAAGGCCCTACTACATTTGGGCCACGCCGTAAATGCATCGCGGCTATCACCTTACGCTCAGCGTAAGTAAGATATGCTACGCCAACTAGTAAAGGTAGCATAATGCCAACGGCTTGTAGAAGTATTAAGAATAAGGATCTTACGTGCTCCCCCCAAACATCAACCATGGTTTGCACTTACCTTTTTATCCTTAATTCTTTCCTTTGTCGAGGCTGCCATTGTTTTAGATGCACGACTAATTGGATCCGTCATAAAAAAATTCTGCATCGAATTAATAAAATTTTCTGCCATCATTGGTCCCTTTTTACCAAACATGCCCCATTCAGCCTCAGTAACTTCATCCAGGTTCCCAAGGGTTGGAGTATCTTTAATCATATCAACCCTTAATTCAGCAAGGCTATCGAAGGGTAATGCAACTTTAAGTTCGGCAGACAGAGCCCGTATAATCGTCCAATCTTCTTTCGCCTCCCCCAAAGGAAATGCAGCTAACTGCGTGCGTTGTGCACGGCCCTCTAGATTCATGTAAGTGGCATTTTTTTCGGTATAAGCTGCTCCCGGCAAAACAACATCCGCGCGGTGTGCCCCAGCATCCCCGTGATGACCAATATAAACAACAAAGGCGTCACCAAGAGTTTCCATGTTAATTTCATCGGCTCCAAGTAGGAAAACGATATCAATTTCATCAAATAAGATATCCTGATCGGGCATAAAGCCAAGGTCTAATCCACCCACCCTAGATGCTGCGGTATGAAGAACGTTAAATCCATTCCAGTCGTCTAAAATCATATCATTATCTTCGGCTATTTTTCGAGCCTCGGCTAAAATAGCGCTACCATCTGTGCGAGCCAAAGCACTAGACCCTAATATAATCATCGGTTTTTTGGCTTTTTTTAGAGTTTTTGCAAATTTATTTAATCCGGATGAAAGATCAAGTAATGTATCTGTGTCAACACCAAGATGTTCATACTCATATGTTAAATCAACTTGCTCACCAATCAAAGCCACCTCTAACCCACCCTGCAAAAATCTTTTGCGAATTCTGGCGTTTAATACGGGACTTTCGATACGCGGATTAGAACCAACAATCAGAATTGCATCGGTTTTCTCAATTCCTACAATTGTTGAATTAAAAAGATACCCAGACCTAGCCCCCTTACCAATCTTAGCCCCATCCTGGCGACATTCAACATTGGTGGACCCTAGCTTTTTTAAGAGCAACTTAAGCGCATACATAGTTTCGCAGTCAGCCTGATCTCCCGCTATTGCTGCAATTTGTTTGCCATCCACACCTTTAACTTTTTTTGTAATCGCCTTAAATGCTTCACTCCAACTGCACACTTTAAGCTTACCATTTTTACGCAGAAAAGGTTGATCTAGCCGCTGATATCGCAGGCCGTCACAGGCAAATCGTGTCTTGTCCGAAATCCACTCTTCATTGACATCGTCATTATTGCGAGGGATGACGCGCAAAACTTCAGATCCTCGAGTATCAACCCTAATATTAGATCCGAGCGCATCCATAACGTCTATACTTTCTGTCTTCTTAAGTTCCCACGACCTTGCATTAAATGCATAAGGCTTTGACGTCAGTGCACCAACTGGACACAAATCTATAATATTTCCGGATAACTCTGAAGAAAGTGCCTTCTCTACGTATGTACCAACCTCCATATGCTCACCCCGCCCCGTAGCTCCAAGCTCTGGAACACCGGCAATCTCTGTGGCAAAACGTATGCAACGTGTGCAGTGAATACATCGGGTCATGACCGTTGATACAAGCGGCCCTAGATCTTTGTCACCAACAGACCGTTTGGCTTCCCCATATCGAGACCTATCTCCGCCAAAACCCATAGCTTGATCTTGGAGATCACATTCCCCCCCCCTGATCGCAAATTGGACAATCGAGTGGATGGTTTATTAGCAAGAATTCCATTACGCCTTTACGGGCGTTAACTATTGTTTCTGAATCTGTGGTTATTACCATGCCCTCGCCTACAGGCATAGCGCAAGACGCTATCGGCTTTGGCGCACGCTCCATTTCTACCAGACACATACGACAATTTCCAGCAATGGAAAGCCGCTCATGGTAACAGAACCGTGGAATTTCTACACCTGCGATCTCACAGGCTTGCAAAACGGTGAGACCCTCATCGACCTCTACTTCAATTCCATCAATTGTTAACTTTGGCATTTACATACCTACCTTAAGACACTGCATGTTTCTTAGCTTCCTTAATCCTAGCTTCTAATTCCGGCCGAAAGTGTCGGATAAGGCCTTGCACTGGCCAAGCTGCAGCGTCACCGAGCGCACAAATGGTGTGCCCTTCAATTTGATGGGTGACCTGTTCAAGAAGATCAATTTCATCTGCAGCGGCACTACCAGACACCATACGAATCATCATTCTTGATATCCAACCTGTACCTTCCCGGCAAGGTGTGCACTGCCCACAACTCTCGTGTTTATAAAATGCCGAAAGACGTGCAATGGCCGCTACAATATCAGTTGTCTTATCCATCACCATGATTGCAGCAGTTCCAAGACCAGATTTGTGGTCGCGCAAAGAATCGAAATCCATCAATACTGAATCACAAATAGCCTTTGGCAGACATGGCACTGATGCCCCGCCTGGAATTATTGCTAAAAGGTTTTCCCAACCACCTTGGACACCCCCCGCATGCTTTTCAATAAGATCTTTAAGCGGAATACTCATTTCTTCTTCAACAGTACATGGTTGCATGACGTGACCCGAAATATTAAATAATTTTGTCCCAGTGTTGTTTGCACGCCCAAAACTTGAAAACCAGCTTGCCCCACGTCGCAATATAGTTGGTGTCACAGCTATTGACTCCACATTATTCACTGTCGACGGACAACCGTAGAGACCAGAATTTGCAGGAAACGGGGGCTTTAACCTAGGCTGCCCTTTTTTGCCTTCAATACTTTCAATTAGCGCTGTTTCTTCGCCACAAATATAAGCGCCCATACCACGGTGAACATAACAATCGAAGTCAAAACCCGAACCACACGCATTTTTTCCAATTAACCCAGAATCATATGCTTCGTCTAACGCTCGTTGTAGTTTTTCGGTTTCTCTGTAAAATTCACCTCTCACATAAATGTAGGCAGTATTTGCGCCAATTGCGAAGCCAGCTATTAAACAGCCTTCAATTAATTTATGGGGTTCATGCCGCATAATTTCCCGATCTTTACAAGTGCCAGGCTCTCCTTCATCAGCGTTTACAACTAGATAATGTTGTCGTCCATCTGATTTTTTTGGCATGAAAGACCACTTTAAACCAGTACTGAAACCCGCACCGCCACGGCCCCGTAAACCGGATTCTTTGATATTATCAACAATCCAATCGCGGCCTTTACCTAATATTTCTTTAGTACCATCCCAATCACCACGAGATTTAGAACCAGATAGAAAAGCATCATGGTGGCCGTAAATATTAGTAAAAATACGATCTTGATCTTTCAACACTGTTTATTTCCCAACATCATTAGTTAAACTTGTTAGACCACCAATCGGCTCACAAGAGTTCCGAGCAATCTGTGAACCTGGTTTTGGTGATTTACCATTCCGAAGTTGAGTAAAAATATTTAGCGTACTATTTTCATCCAGGTCTTCATAATAATCGTCATTAATCTGCATCATTGGGGCATTCACACAAGCACATAGACATTCAACTTCCACGAGCGTAAAAAGCTTATCGTCTGTGGTTTCACCAATTGCAATTTTGAAATAATTTTTTGCCACATCAATAATTTTATCTGACCCTCGAAGCAGGCAAGGTAAATTAGTACAAACCTGGACATGATACTTACCGATTGGCTTTAGATTATACATCGTATAAAAAGTCGCAACTTCATATACTGAAATCCGTGGCATTTCTAATAACTCTGCAACATAATCCATCGCAACACGTGGCAACCAACCATCATTCTCGCGTTGAGCTAAATCCAGTAATGGCATCACCGCGCTTGCCTGACGTCCCTGAGGGTATTTTGCAATGTGTTCTTTTGCTATTTTTAAAACCTTTGCTGTAAACTCAAAGGAAATAGGTTGCTCAAAATCGTGATCACTCATCGATCAATTTCTCCGAATACTATATCTAAAGAACCAATATTAGCGACCACATCGGCTAGCATATGCCCTTTACTCAACAGATCTAAAGCTTGCAAATGAGCAAAACCTGGTGCGCGAATTTTACAACGATAAGGTTTATTTGATCCATCGGAAATCAAAAACACACCAAATTCTCCCTTTGGTGCTTCAACAACAGAATATGTCTCGCCTGCTGGAACATGATAGCCCTCAGTAAAAAGCTTAAAATGATGTATTAAAGCTTCCATAGAATATTTCATGTCTTTACGCTTCGGCGGGCTAAACTTATGGTCATCGCATTTAACAGGCCCAGGGGGTATTTTTTCTAAGCACTGTTTAATGATTTTAAGAGATTCATACATTTCATAGACCCGAACAAGATAACGATCATAACAATCACCGTGCTTGGCAATAGGTACATCAAAATCAACTTTATCATAAACATCGTAAGGCTGGCTTTTCCGCAAATCCCAGGCTATCCCGCTAGCCCGCAGATTTGGACCACTAAACCCCCAGTCCAGGGCCTGATTGGCTGAAATAATTCCAATATCAACTGTCCGTTGCTTAAAAATCCTATTTTCAGTTAATAGCCCCTCTAAATCGGCAATCATAGTGGGAAAATTATCAGCCCATTCCATAATATCATCTGCCAAGCCATCCGGCATATCCATTGCAACACCGCCTGGCCGAAAATAAGCCATGTGGAGCCGTGCGCCGCTAACCCGCTCGCAAAATTCCATTATTTTCTCTCGTTCCTCAAACCCCCACAGCATCGGGGTCATTGCGCCAACATCCATTGCGTAAGCGCAAATATTAAAAATATGGTTCGACAGTCGGCCAAGCTCTGCAAAAACAACTCGAATGTACTGGCCACGTGGCGGCACTTCCATATTAGTCAACTTTTCTACGGCAAGGGCGAAGGCATGTTCTTGGTTTTGCGGTGCGACATAGTCCAACCGATCAAAATACGGTACTGCTTGCAAATAAGTTTTGTGTTCTATTAACTTTTCGGTACCGCGATGTAATAATCCAATATGCGGATCCGCTCTATCAATCACTTCTCCATCCATCTCTAGAACGAGACGCAACACCCCATGAGCCGCGGGATGCTGGGGACCGAAATTAAGAGTAAAATTCTTAATTTGTTGCTCAGGCATTAGACATCCTCGTTATTTTCCTCGGAGGGATTTACAAACTTCTCATCACCGGGCAACAATTGTTGGACGCCTTCCCAAGGACTTAAAAAGTCGAAATTACGAAACTCTTGGCTTAGCTTAACGGGTTCATAAACCACACGTTTCTGTTCATCATCATAACGAACCTCAACATATCCGGTTAACGGAAAATCCTTACGCAGTGGATGACCTTCAAAGCCATAATCGGACAAAATTCGCCGCAAATCAGGATGATCTGAGAAATATATTCCAAAAAGATCCCAGGCTTCTCTCTCCCACCAATTAGCAGCACTGAATACGCCCGTAACAGAGGGCACCGCTGAGCTTACATTTGTTTGCGTTTTTACCCTAATTCTATGATTTAGGGTAAGGCTTAACAAACAATATACTACATCAAACCTGTCTTCACGTTCTGGATAATCAACACCACAAAGTTCCATCAGCATTTTAAATTGACAATTAACATCGTCTCGCAAAAAAGTAAGGACCTTTACAATAGACTCGCGCGCAACATTAATAATTAACTCGCCATTAATTATCTTAGTTGAAGAGATAACATTACCAAGTTCATTGGTTATAGAATCTCCAAGAACTGACAATTCTTTTATATGATTTTGGGTATTAGCCATTATTAAATTCTAAGAATTCCTATTTATTCAGCGCCAAAGTTTACCCGTTCTCTGAATTTTCTTCTGTAATTGAAGAATTCCATAAACTAATGCCTCTGCTGTCGGCGGACAGCCCGGCACGTAAATGTCTACAGGTACCACTCGATCACACCCACGAACGACCGAGTATGAATAATGGTAATAACCGCCGCCATTTGCGCAGGAGCCCATCGATATAACATAACGTGGCTCAGCCATTTGATCGTAAACTTTACGAAATGCGGGAGCCATTTTATTTGTTAAAGTCCCAGCCACTATAATCACGTCAGACTGACGAGGGCTTGCACGTGGCACAACACCAAACCGGTCTAAATCATATCGACTGACATAAGCTTGCATCATTTCAACAGCACAACAGGCCAAACCAAATGTCATTGGCCATAAAGAGCCTTGTCGTGCCCAGTTAACGAGACTATCGAGATTTGAAACAACAAAGCCCTTATCAACGAGCGTACCGCTAATATTCGCGAGCAATTCATCTTGCTTAGGCACATCTTCGGGCATTTTATTGATCCACTTCACTCATTTAACAAACTAATCCCAATCTAGAGCGCCTTTACGCCACTCATAAACAAAGCCTATAACCAAAATACCTAAGAAAATCACCATTGACCAAAAACCAAACAATCCAATTTCTCCAAGCGTTATTGCCCATGGAAATAAAAATGCAACCTCAAGATCAAAGATAATAAATAAAATAGCAACTAAATAAAAGCGGACGTCAAACTTTGTTCTAGCATCTTCAAAGGCGTCAAACCCGCATTCATATGCCGAGAGTTTTGCAGCATCAGGTTTTTGCTGCACAATGACAAGTGACGACAACGGGATAATTATAGCAATTCCTAATGCTAAGAATAAAAAAATCAGTATAGGTAGGTATTCTACTAGCAAATTTTCCATAGCGTTTTACTCAAATACCTCATAGCTTAATCTCAACGAGAATGAAATAATAGTGGACTAAAAGAACCATAACCTAACCACTTCAGGAATTAAAAGCATTGGATCCGCTTTTATTCCAATAACTTAATACCGTCAATATCCATTTTTATCATTATCACATCGAGTGTAGGTTTTGATCTACTATATCTATCTTTAAAGTAGTAGAATTAACAACTCGAAGAATATGCCAAGGTTTGAGAATAGCTCCATTTGAATTAGTATTAGAAAATGACTGTTGCCGTTTCCGAGCTATTGATAGGGTCACCGAAACTTTACCGCTAAATTTTCACCCATCTGATAAATTATTATTCCAAAATATATTCCGACAGCTAATTCGAGAAATAGTGATAATTTATTTAAATGCGGAGAAAGAGAAAAAACAACACTTTAACTCATGTTAATGGGAGAATAATATCATCTAATACCTCCGATTAATACCCCCACTAATTAACCGGTATGATTATATTTCGTTATGGCTGAACCAAGACCATTTTTTTTTACCACTTAGAATAACAAATTTTTATTTACCTAATTATAGTATTTTGGATGACAATAATAAAATCTTAAACTTTATTTACCTCACCAAAAAGCATGCTAATTATTTGCCAAGTTACCTAAAGCATCATATGTGGCGTATTTATATACTTCGGTTAGAGTTGGATAATTATAACACGTTTGTATAAACAATTCTGCATTAGCACCCAGAAGTAAGGCAGTAAGTCCAACATGAATTAACTCACTAGCGGATTCTACAATAATATGTACACCAAGTAGTTTCATGTCATTTTTTCAAAATAACAACTTTAATAAACCATCTGCTGTTACTTTATCTTTTAATTTAGTGTCTATCCCGAAGAGACCTCGTTGATTAAAGCCTGACAAGTATAAAACAGATTCTCTTAAGGTTTTAGAGGGAAGAGTGCCAGTATTAGTTGCCGCACCTCCCAAAACAGGCTCTTTCTCGATAAGAGCTACTTTTTTACCAAAATAAGCAGCCTGAGCGGCACCTTTTTCACCCGCTGGACCCGATCCAATTACAATAAGGTCATATCCGCCCACTTGCCATCCTAAACATCCCATTTACAGATCAAAAAATTCAGTTACTAAGAATACAACTATATTATAATATACACTTCAATTTAATCCAGAATTTCCCATGCGCGATATTATCTATAGAGGCTACCGATGTCATTGTGGCCTAATCCACGGTGCATGTGTTTAGTTGATGCTTTCGGAATAGTACCCTGATCAACCGACCATTTCCTTATTTATCGTGTATATCGAGTGATGATTAAATACTGAAAGTTTTAGAAGCATTATAAAGATTGAACCAACGTAAAAAAAGGCTAACGGTATCCGTTTAAAGGTCAGCAATACTAATTTGACAAAGGGTCTGCTAAATTTAGCAAAATAAAAAAAATATAGAATGCGTGTTAAACATCAAAAACACCCAGTGTACGCCTAACCAACAGCATTAAAGTTGCAAGAAATACTTTAAATTCACTCTAAAATTAATATTATATTTCAGATATTTTTAACAAACGTCAAATATCTTCTACCAATCTTATTGTAATTTTTAAACTTAGGATACCAAGGTTTTCGCGTCTTCACGTTTTGCATCTCGATGTACATCTTCGTTACCGCCGTGTTTCCAATAGCTAGAAATATACAGGCTGTCCCTGCTGAGTCCCCGTTCAGTACGTAAGTAGTCACGCAAATTCCGCATGCAATTAAATTCACAAGCAACCCAAACTGATGGCTGCCCATCAAGCCAAGGAAGGCTTCTTACGTACTTATCAAGCAATTCAGCATTCTCACCGGGCTTAGGATTGACAAGCCATTTAACTTTGAGATCAGCGAGCATTGGTAACGGCTGAATATCTGCCTCATCAATCACTTCAATCACCACATATCCAATAGCTTCAGCAGGTAATTGTCCTATATTTACACTAATCGCCGGTAATGCAGTCATGTCTCCAACAAACAAAAACCAGTTTGCTTGATGGTTAACTAAAGTTTTGGGTCCGGGACCTGTTATCAATATTGATTCACCCTCCTCACACTCGACTGCCCAGCGTGAAGCCGGCCCCCCATCACCATGCAATGCAAAATCAATGTCAATCTCATTTTCACGTTGAAAGCGTAGGGAGTATGTCCTCGTGATTATGTGTCCGTTTTTGCGTTGTGGAAAATTTAGTTTGACATAGCCACCTTCCTGGTTATCCGGAAAATCACGCATTTCCTCCCCACCAAGTGTTACGCGATGCATGTTTGCGGTAATTCGCTTCGTGCCAATTACCTTCAGTTCCCGTGGTTCTCTTCGAGCCATATTGACCTTCTTTCTAGTAATTTATTCGACCTACACAAGACAAATTTTCTATAGCAACTGGATCTTACCTGTAAACACAATTTCAATGAATTACTAAGTTGCTGGAAGTGCGTCGTGGAAGGCGATAATTGATTCCCGCAATTCCGCTGCCAATCTAGCAGTTTTAAAACTATCCGTTTTAATATCGAAATGTTCGCTGAAAGGACCAAAATTAAAGTTGGACGTGATTTTCGCACCAAAGCTTGGAAACGCGCCCATAGCCGCTGCAAGCACACGTTGTCCGCCCAGCGGACCAATAGATGTGGCCATCAGCATCACAGGTTGGTCTTGAAATATCTGCTTTTTGATCCGACTCGACCAATCAAAAATATTCTTAAATGCTGCAGTATAGGATCCGTTGTGTTCCGCGAACGAAATCATCACACCGTCAGCCGCTCCTAGCTTCTCACAGAAATCCAGCGCAAGCTGTGGGATACCCCGTGCTTCGCGTTCAGGGCTATAGATTGGCATTTCATAGTCATTGAGGTCTAAAACATCAATTTTCACCGATTCTGCAAGGTCACCTTGTAGCATTTTTGCTGCGTGCATAACGAGACGTTGGTTAACGGACTGTGTGCTATTGCTGGCTGCAAAGACGACGATGTTTGAGCGTGTGGGCATCCGATTTTCCGATCGTTGTTTGATAATCATGCAACCAATACTGAAATTTCATCTTTTTCCGGCCATGCACCCACCAGTAAAGCCTTAAACAAAAGGCTTGGCAACGAATCAGGAAACGTGATATCCGACGAAAATACCGAAAAACCATCTTCTACAGTGACAACCCTCCATAAAACCTCTCACAACTCTCCCGATTAAAAGTTGGAAGAAAGTTGGAAAAGTTGGAAGAGTGGCGGGAGTGACGAGACTTGAACTCGCGGCCTCCGGCGTGACAGGCCGGCGCTCTAACCAACTGAGCTACACCCCCCAACTAAATCGGTGTTTAGGCTAGCACCCAGCGTGTGTCAAGCAATGTTACTTGCTAAAAATTCTCCAAATAATTGCTACTGATTATTATGTCTGAAGTCTATGTGAGTAATATAAATAAATGATTTAGTTACTTTATATATAGTTCTATAAACGGCATATCGGGGAATATTTGTAGGAATTGGAACAACCCCAGAAAATAAAAAACAAAAGGTTTTGTGGGCGACAGAATATTTAATGCATGGATATTTAAATAATGAGAATAATGAATTACAACATAAAAGAGATTTGGGTTTAATCCCAGCCCACCTATTAATAGATCCTACCAATGATTGTGATGATGAACGAGCCAAGTTTCGGGAAGCCAGACTTATGATGGAAAAATCTTTTATGGATAGAACCTTTTCAAAGTAATTATTACGGTAAATTTTACCAGATAAATAAAGCGAATAATTGTGATTTTAATTCGTCCACTATACGATAGAATATTACGAATAAGAAAATAAAAAAGTATTTCAGGTTGGAAGAGTATGGTGAAAAATGGTTTTATGCGAGGGGAGCAATTGCCCTCTAAGCAAAGATTGCAAAAGGAATGCAACGGGCAGATATAAGGAGCGCTTTCAATTCGCGCTCTCATTAAAAAATAAAAGTAAAACAGAATTTATATGTGGGATGTTTATACCTAAAATTGATGACCAACTGGACACAGGCTTTAAACCCGGATTATTTAGAATGGTTGAGACGTTTCTAAAAAATGGCTACAACCAGCACTTGCCTAGCATTTAGAGACATCAAAAAAACACCAAGGAAATTTATACCGTTATGTTACCTGATAAAATCGAGAAATGTAAGGTAGCCCGTATCCTGAATTTAAAGAAAACCGGCGCGAGTTTATGACTGCAATCAGAGTTATAGCACGGCTAGATATCAAGGCCCCAAATCTAGTTAAAGGGGTGCACCTGGAAGGCCTACGTATTATGGGTTTACCTTCAGATTTTTCAGAGCGTTACTATGTGCAAGGTGCTGATGAAATAATTTATCAAGACATCGTTGCCAGCCTTTACGGACGTAATAACATTCTGGACCTCGTTATAGATACCGCAAAAAATGTTTTTATTCCGATGACAATCGGAGGTGGGATTCGTTCGGTTGAAGATGCCCGAGCGGCCCTCCGAGCAGGAGGAGATAAAATCAGCATTAACACAGCCGTGACAAAATCGCCTGAATTGATCTCCGAATTATCCAAAACCTTCGGTAGTCAATGTATCGTCGTGACGATTGAGACAATCCGAGACAAAGATGGTGTTTACCGGGTTTTTACAGATAATGGCCGCGAACGCTCCAACCTAGAAGCAGTTGCTTGGGCTGGACAGGTTGAAAAATTAGGCGCTGGTGAAATTCTAATCACCTCTGTTGATCAAGAAGGCACCTTCAAAGGATTCGATATTAACCTTATTAGGAACATTACAGAACGTGTTAAGATTCCAGTCATTGCTCACGGAGGGGCGGGTTCTCCTGAGGATGTTGTCTCAGCTATACGCGACGGGAACGCGGATGCTGTCGCTATAGCCAGTATTCTACACTATGAACGCTTTACAATTAAGGATGTTAAAAAGGCTCTAATCAGTGCTGGGTATGAGGTACGGTTATGATTAAGGTAGGTATCATTGATTATGATTGCGGTAACCTATTTAGCGTTCACCACACCTTGAAGCACATTGGGGCTGAACCCTATTTTTGTAAAACTCCAGACGATACCGCTCGCGCGGACCGTTTACTGTTGCCTGGTGTTGGTGCTTTTGGCGATGCCATTTCGACCATCCGCCAACGCGGTTTGGCCGAAGCAATCTGTGAGGTTGCAAAGGCCGGTCGACCTGTTATGGGCATTTGTCTCGGCATGCAATTGCTCGTTGATAAAAGTGAGGAAGATGAAGGACAACAAGGCTTAGGCTTAATTCCCGGGCAAATCGTTCGGCTTCCAACAAATGCTCGTGAAATTAATTCACGCTTCAAAATTCCCAATGTAGGATGGAGCCACCTTAATCGTCCGGAAGGTATTGACTGGAGCGACACCATACTCAAACGCAACAACGAAAAAGACTTTACATATTTTGTTCACTCCTATCACCTTGATAGTAAAAATTCAAAACATGTCCTAGCCACCCAAAAATTTGGGGATATGCAAAGTCCTTCTGTAATAGTCCGAGACAATATTAGTGGTTGTCAGTTTCATCCGGAACGCAGCAGCGACGCAGGTTTAAACATACTCAAGACTTGGATCGAACTATGAAACATCTTTCACAATCAATTTTTACCATTTGTGTTAAATTTAGATAATTAAAATTAGGCCTAAGATGAACGATAAAATTTCCTATCTAGAACACGTCAATTATTTAGTTAAAGCGTATGCCCACTGAAGTCCCAGATGATTACCGTCAAAAGACACTAAAAGAGAGCGAGCATATATTCGATGCTTTGATATCAGCCAAGGGGCTTAAAAAACGCAAAGTATTGATCGTTGGTGGAGCAGGTTACATTGGCGTACCGCTAACCTTCTATCTTTTAAAACGAGGGTATGATGTCAGATGTCTAGATCTATTACTCTACGGAAATGGACACAGCATTCACGGCTTTCTTGGTGAGCCTGGCTATGAGTTTATGGGTGGCGACATGGCGGATGCCAATACCGTTCAAACTGCCTTAAATGGCGTCACTGACGTTCTCATACTTGCAGGTTTAGTCGGGGATCCTATCACACGGCTCTACCCAGAGCAATCGGCCGCAATTAATGATCGCGCCTTAATTCAATTACTAAGAAATTTGGATGGGAAAAACCTTAATCGCGTCGTTTTTATTTCTACGTGCTCAAATTATGGGGAAATACCAGAAAACAGATTAGCGGATGAGAATTATGAATTGAAACCCCTATCGTTATACGCCAATTCAAAAGTAGCACTAGAGAGTGAACTCCTAAAAATGAAAAACAACGTCGACTTTTGCGGTACAGTCCTACGTTTTGCAACCGCATTTGGACTTAGCGGTAGAATGCGGTTTGACTTAACAGTTAGTGAATTCACCCGGGAGATGTTCTTTAAAAAAGAAATAGAGGTTTATGATGCCGATACTTGGCGCCCCTATTGCCATGTTCGAGATTTTGCCCGAGCTATCACCACTGTTTTAGAGGCTCCTCAAGATAGTGTTTATTTTGACGTCTTCAATGCCGGTGGGGACATCAATAATTTCACCAAAGGCATGTTAGTCGAACGTATAGGTACATTTTTACCTGATGCGGAAATTAAATACGTCTCCGGTGGTTTTGATCGTCGCAATTACAAAGTAGATTTTTCTAAGATAAAAAATTCTCTGTACTTCACACCAAACTATTCTGTCGAGGAAGGTGTTCGCGAGCTAATCACGGCCTTAAGGGACGGGTTCTTTGCAGATTACGAAGATCGCCTCAACCGTCTATCGCAATAACGAAATTACCTATCCTGCTCCCTTAATTAAGGCTTCATGAGCCTTTTAAAAAAGCTTACTACATCATCGGCCGGAATGACTGGACAAAAGTAAGACTTCACCGCCTCATGGTTTTGACTATAAAAGGTGCCTTTTTCTAAATAAGTCGTCATCTTATCGATAAACCAATCTAGCTTTTGTTCAAAAACAATAGTCTCTTTAAATAATTTAACTGCTTGATCCGATAAGTCGCTATCATCGAACAAAAGAATATCTGCATCCGTATACAACCCTTCGATAAACGACGTTGAAACCCAACTGTAGATCAAAACATCCGCTGCCATGACCGTTTCTTCATATGATTGTTCTGTTGTAATAACTTCCATCCCTCCACCCAGATCAGCCACTAAATTATCCCAAGTACTGCGCATTTCTGAAGTTGCGTAATCTTTTATAATAATTCGATACTGATCCGAATAATACGACAAAGTTTCAATAATACGGCGGTGGGCTTGCCAATTCCAAAACTCCGCCTTAGGCCGATTGTAGCCAAAATAAAACTGATTGTAACCAAACACACCACCAATCGTTAACAGTACGGTTTTACGTTCCCTATTTGGCCGCTGGTAACCATTATACTTCCCTTTGAAATAAGGCGTGCCACCAACGCATATATCCAGTTCTGGGTTTTTATTGTGATTTCTGAGTGGGGAACGCTCACTGTTTAATATATCTCGAACCGCTGTCCCAAACACTACATGATTATTGGTAAAGCGAAAGTCTGTCACATCATATCCTGGAACCGAGTAATATGCTCCGTAACCTCCATGCATCCAGCATATGGTTTTTATCCCATTTTTGTGAGCGGCTTCATTTGCCATTACGCTTGAAATATTGAAATGTGATAATGTTTGCACAGCAAGAAGGCTTATTCGCCCGCGGCCCAGTATTTTGTTATATTTCTGATAGGCTTTGAGCATGCGTTCCAAGGAACGTGAAAGCACAGGCACCATACTTTCTATAAATGGGCGGAGAGAAAGCCCTTCATATTTTATATTGCTCAAATCCGTCCCCCTAAATAAGCCATCGAGCAGATCCTTAACACTAACATAGGGCAAACCACTATTTAGCGGAACACCTACGTCAAGCAAAGCGCTGATATTTATTTCCTGCTTCACGAGCTCCGGAGCCATAGCTTCAATCTCTTTACAATTAATGGATAATATCTGATTTGTCTTACGGCTAATACCAAATTGAATAAAAATTGAACCTATATGCCGTTTTAAGAGGTATAAAAACGTCTGGGATTTTCGGATGATTTGATCGATGCGCGGTTGACCAAATGAAAATATTCCCTCGGCAATTACAGTTTCAACATGAGGGATTGGTGGCGTTTGAAAAATGACTTTGATCCCGAGAGCTTCTTGAACTTGAACTTTTTCCAAAATATTACCTATAATGGAATTTTTTGGTGAAAATAAACCCATGTCATCAAACGTAAGTTTGGACCCAAGCGCCACAACGAAATTAGAGGCATTATATTTTTTTAAAATTTGGCGAAGTTGGAACAAATAGCAAATGATCTGATCTAGGTTTATTTTAAGAGGATACCCTAAATATTTAAATGGTCGCAAATCTTCAAAAGCAAAACGCGAATCAGTCTCTATCAAGGCACTATCTAAATCAGCTACCAGTCGATCTACTTTCTCTAGCGATTGCTCATAAAGAGACCAAAACTCACTCATTTCATAAAAATCGGAAATTGCCGCAGTCTTTACTCCCGCTTGTTCCAAGGCATAATAGGACATAGGGTTCGCGGCAATTGCTACTCCTTGACCGGTTTTAACGGCAGAAATTGCTGATTGTACTTGCCACTCAAACTCAACAATATATATAGATTCTATCATATCACCTAAACTATTTATTGATTTTAACAAAACGAATTCTTAAGGACAGTCGTTCTAGAACTATACACAAAAGCAAGCAAGATAGATAGAACCGCCTTTACTTGACAATAATCAAGCCAAATATTACAGCTCAGACTGAGTTAAACATATTTTTTGATTGTTGTTTTTGTTCTGCCACCATAAGAATACCGCTTATAAATTTACCTCAATTACCATTTGGATATTTATCAATGTGCCCAAGCGAAGTTTTCGAAATTGACCCGCAACAACTTGTCCTACCAAAAAATATTAGGTTCTGCACAAAATGTGTGATGTCAAATCAACGTCCACGAATTACCTTTGACGATGAAGGCGTCTGCAGCGCGTGCCATTATGCAGAAACCAAAAGTAAAACGATCGACTGGGATACTCGGAAAAGACAATTTCAAGAACTTTGTGACAGGCATCGTAGTAAAGACGGTTCATGGGACGTAATTGTTCCCTGCTCTGGAGGGAAGGATTCTTCACGAATTGCCCATCAGTTAAAGCATGATTATAGAATGCACCCTCTGTGTGTAACATTTTCCCCTCCCGTATATTCTGAAATTGGTTGGAAAAATTTACGAGCCTTTATTGATTCTGGTTTCGATCATATTTTGATTTCACCTAGCGGCACCATCAACAAAGCTTTATCCAAAGCAAGTTTTATTCATCTTGGTGATCATAATGAAATATTTGATCATGGGCAAATGTCAGCCCCCTTCCGGGTCGCTGCTGAAAATAACATAAAACTGGTTATTTACGGTGAAAATGGTGAGGCAGAATATGGTGGCACGTCAGATAATAACGACAAACCGGGCATGCCTTGGAATGACTTTGATCGAACTTACTACAGCATTAGTCTTGATTATCTTATCAATATAACAAAGGAAATGGGCTATTTTACTGAGCCCATTACAAGTAAATCTTTTGATGCATATAGCATGCCCCCACTAGAGGAGTTAGAACGCCTTGGAATAGAAATGCATTGGTTTGCTTACTATCACTTTTGGGTGCCTCAAGATAATTTTTATTATGCCGCCAAACATACTGGGTTTGAAGCCAATCCAAATGGACGAACCACGGGCACGTATTCAAAATATGCTCAACTTGATGATTATACAGACGCATTTTTATATTTCATGATGTTCATCAAATATGGCTTCGGTCGTACGACGTCTGATGCCGCCCATGAAGTTCGCGATGGCCATATTACGCGTGAAGAGGCAGTAGAGCTTGTCCGGCGCTATGACGGTGAGTTTCCTGAAAAAGAACTTGATATTTTTCTGAACTATATTGGTATCAGTGTGGATGAATTTTGGGAAGCCGTCGATAAGTTTAGACTTCCACACATTTGGGCTAAAATGGATACTAACTGGAAACTGAAAAATGCTGTTTATTTAGACTAATAATAAAAAGGGAGGCCGCCAGCATGGCCGGAGAAAGTCCAATACACCCGCGCTATCAAGACTATGTTATTAAAGGTGGGCGTTTAATTGGTGAATTTGAACAAATGTATCGCGATCATGAGGATCCTTGGCAGCAGGCAGAGCTTGACGCCCTCGAAACAGAAAAATCTGTTGGTATAAGCTTAGTCAAACGCCTGGGCATTTTTTGTGACACCAAAAAAGTATTGGAACTCGGCTGCGGATTTGGCCATTATTCTCAGCGGTTTGCTGAAATGGGTTTTGAAACCATCGGCATAGATATATCCAAGACGGCAATTGACAAAGCTCGAGAATTACACCCAAGTTGTCGCTTTGAAGTTGGCCAGATTAATGACTACGCAACTCTCAAGGAATTTGCGCCGGATGTAATAGTGATGTCTGAAATCAGCTGGTACATCCTGGACGATCTAAAGGCGTTCCTAGATTTTATCAGAGAAGAGATGCCGCAAGTCTATATTTTACACATTCTCACAACTTATCCTCCGGGCGAACAAGGCTATGGGCGCGAATACTTTACAAACCTTAAGGAAATTATGCTTTATTTTAAAATGTTATACCTTGAATCGGGAGAAGTGCACTGCCGAAGTGGGTATAAGCCTGTCTGGTTCCTTGGTACTTTTGATAACAAACAATCCACCTACTGGCCGAGCTAATAATAATTTAAGCTCATCTAATATACATTTTACACTTTTTTAAGCTAAATTATTACAGGTGTATTGAAATGTTTTTTCCATACTTGCGGCGTAACAAAATGGCTTTGAATTAAAAGAGCGCCCAGGACCCCATCGATGGATCCAACAGCTCGACCAAAATTAAACTATGTCAAATAGCGTCTACAGGGTAGACGCTATAAAACTACAAAATTATTTTAACTGCAGCAAAAGTTCTTGATTTCAAGAAGCAATATCAACTAACTCAGTTTCTGGTTGTTTTTGCTTAGGTTGCTCTTCATACTCTTCTTGATACAAATCCTTGTTCAGATTTTCATCATCAAATAGCTTTTCAACCTTAATTTCATCGCCATCGAACAACTTATTAGCATCTAAATCTTCGGAATTACTCAACTTATATTGATATTCCATAGATTTTTGGTATTGAGACAATGCAGCGAAAGTTGAGGTTGATTCATTGGCTCGAACACCTTTTTTTACTTCAACTTGGTCAATACGTCCATCTCCATTCTGGTCTAAACGGGCCAGGGCGTCATGGGTGCCAACTGTTTCGGCTGCACTAGCTACCATTGCAATTGGTTTATTGGAACTGCCGTTAGCCCTTGAAGCGGCTGGTTGTTGGGCAAGATCTTGAGCCTCAAACTTCGAATTATACTCAACAATTTCGAAGTTATCAGTTCCATGATCAAGAAAGTTGTTTTTATCCTTAAAGCTAGAATCTGAAGCCCCTTCAATAGCTCTAACTAGTGGGCCTGCTTCAAATGGTTTAACTTTTTCGGAAGATGCACTGTCCTGTAAATCAACGCGGAACGGATTTTTTAAACCCGCTATTGTCGCCTCAATTAAAGGGGAGTGCCAAAGGTCTGATATAGACATATAGGTTCTCCTATTTGTTTCAAGACATTCTGCCCTGAATATTTCATGGGTACACTATTAAAATTAGTAAATCAACCCCTAAACCAAAAAAATAATTTATTTACGAAATACCAATATTTCGATGATGATCAGCTATACTTTGCGCCTCGATAAATATAAGTTGCATATGATTGTGTTTCGCTTTAATTACACTTTCTAATCGTGAGATAGTAGCTTCAACTTCTAGAGAAGTTAAATTGTCTGTAAAATCGATACTCAGATTTAAAAGAATATCTTCAGGCCCCATATGCATTGTTAGGATTTCATTAATTGCAATAATGCCCGCTTCTTGTTCAACAATTTCACAAATCTGAGAAACTACTTTGGTCGCCGCACCCTCTCCGATAAGTCGCGGCACCCTCTCCGATAAGAAGACCTTTACTCTCATATGCTAAAAGCGCAGCAGTGATAGCGAGTATTATACCAATAATAATTGACGCACCACCGTTTTAAAACGGCATATCCAAATATTCCGCGAGCCAGATCCCCACAAATGCAACGACCAACCCCAACATTGCGGCACTATCTTCAAATCATACCGTGAATACGGTCGGATCTTTATTGTCGCGCACAGTTTGGAAAAAACCACGTTTCAGGGTGCCATTAATATATTGTTTAGATCTAAACTCTTCAAACGCGATATACCAAGCGACTGATTAAAAAATTAAGGCGAATACTAAAACAATATAATTAATACTAACATTTTCAATTACTTCTGGATTCTCAACTTTTTTAACACCTTCAAATATAAAAACACCAACACCTAAACCAAATATTATAATAGCAACAACAAAGGTCCAAAAATAAAGTTCCAGACCGTAACCAAAAGGGTGTTTTTCGTCGGCTGGTAGATTTGATCTTTTTATACCGTATAGTAATAATCCTTGATTACCGGTATCAACTAATGAGTGAACGGCCTCGCTAAGCATCGCTGAACTGCCAGTTATAACAGATACGCCAATTTTTGTGATTGCGATTAAAAAATTGCCGCCCCACGCGGTATAAATAACTTTTTTAGATGAAGATGATGCCATTGCCTTGATTTCCTTTAACCGTAAGCAGTCTAATTTACTATTTGATTTTATTTACTAATAGTACTTTAATATTGCCATTTAATAGATACTATTAAGTTATTGTTATCATCAAAGATAAGGCGTCTAAAATTTTAATAGTTTAAATAAAATGAGGATGAATCCTATGACCCAAGGTCAGGAGTTTGTAGAAGCGGATATGCGCTACATTGTGGATGACGGTAAACTGCCGGTCATGTACGTAGATTGGCCCGAAGAGGAACACAGAGCTCACCCACCGACCTATGAAAATCAGCGCGTCAAAATTATAGATGGAAGGCCTAGACAAGACGAATTTAATCTAGCAACCCATGGCTTTGCATTTGTTAATCATAGGACAGCCGTTCAAAACTTCTACAATGATGATAATGTCCTCGACGTTTGCTATCCAGAAGTTCAAACATTGATCAAAGAGCATATAAGGTGTGAACGGGTATTAGTATTTGATCACACTATCCGAACAGCAGATGAAGAAATAATAGCTAAGCACGGGGTCAGGCAGCCAGTAAAGGCTGTTCACAACGATTATACAGAAAAATCAGCTCCCCAGCGGGTACGAGATTTATTGCCTGCAGACGAAGCTAAAGAAATTTTACAACGGCGATACGCTATAATTCAAATATGGCGTCCAATTAAAATTATAGAGTCAGAACCTCTAGCCATATGTGATGGTCGCTCAATTCCAGAGAAGGGATTCGTAATGTTACAACGTCGTTACTCTTACCGTACCGCAGAGGTCTACCATATTTCTTATAGTGAAGCCCATAGATGGCTATATTTTCCAAAAATGACGCCAGATGAGGCCCTTATTTTCAAGGTATTCGATACCGATCCAAATGCAGGCGTTCGTTTTACTGCGCATTCTGCATTTGATGACCCCAGCACCGCTGCCGATGCCAATCCACGTGAAAGTATCGAAATACGTGCCTTAGCCCTCTTTTAATTATTTTTTCAATAGATATAGTTTGATGAACAACACTGAAATAAAGAATATTTTATTTAGAGTATTTTCTCCCTATGAAATTAGGGCGTTGTATATTTGACTTCATCTTAACTCTCAGCTCTATTTTAAACCCTGGCATTAAAGGACAAACTGATGACATCTAAAAAGCCTAATTTTCTTTTCATCATGACGGATCAGCAGCGAGCGGATCATCTGAGCTGCTATGGGAATAAAATCTTAAAAACACCTAATATTGATCGAATTGCTGAAAACGGAATAGCCTTTGATCAATTCTTTGTCGCAAATTCTACTTGCATGCCAAATAGAGCATCCTTGATTACGGGAAGGATGCCATCCGTTAACGGTGTTCTCACAAATGGGCAATCACTGCCAGTTCAATCAAATACATTCGTTCACTTGCTGCGCCAAGCGGGATATAAGACAGCATTATTCGGGAAATGCCACTTACAAAATGGATACTGGCACAAGATCGATGATTCAAATTATCCTGCCCCCGCTCCTGGCACAGCCCCACCAGAAGGTTACACGGATGCAAGCCTTAACCTCCGGCGGGGTTCAGATTACGAGTCAGAACGGGGAGATCTTTGGCACGCAGATCCTCAGAGAAAAATTGAAACACCGTATTATGGATTTGATAATGTTAAATTTTGTAATGGCCACGGTGATGGCGTTCACGGGCATTACACAAACTGGGCTAGGACACAGCATCCGGACTTTGACTCTTTAATAGGACCTTCTAATGCACACAAAACTGCTAATTATGTGCACCCGCAAGCCTGGCGAACACGTGTACCGGAAGAACTTTATTCAACAACTTTCGTTGAACAAATGACAACTCAATTTCTACAAAATCAAACTGAATCAGATGAGCCATTTTTTATCCAATGTTCTTTTAACGACCCCCATCACCCATTTACACCTCCAGGAACCTTTTGGGGAAAGCATAATCCTGACGACATGCCAATACCAGCTTCACACGGAGCTTTTCATAACGCACCCCCTCCCCTTCAAAAGAAACTCCAGGAGGCACTAGAAGCCTCAAAACGCAAGGAAATACGAGTTGAAGCTTTCGCTTGCACAGAACGGGAAGCTCAGGAAGCTATTGCGCTAACCTACGATATGATAACCATGGTCGATGTAGCCATTGGGCGTTTGTTACAGCGGCTTTTAGACCTTGGACTGGCTGACAATACTATCGTGATTTTTACTTCTGATCATGGTGATTTGATGGGCGATCACGGCTTAATGCTAAAGCATTGCTTTCATACCCAAGGAACAATCCAGGTGCCTTTCATTTGGTCTGACCCGACAACACCCGAAAACCAAAATTTGCGCACTAATATGCTAGGTGGCACGATTGATATTGCAGCGACGATATTAGGACGTGCAGACTTACAGCCATATCACGGTATGCAAGGGCAAGATGTCATTTCTTGTTTTAATAAGAATGAACAGCCAAACCGACTAGGTATGGTAATAGAAGAAGACGAGTTACCCTTCAACGCAAATTGTGATGTCTTTATGCGAACACGTAGCTTCGTATCCGGTGAATGGCGGATGACTTACTGGCTCGAAGATAAATTTGGTGAACTCTATAATCGTGCTGAGGACCCGGATGAGATCCATAATCTATGGGATGATCCCGGCATAGCAAAACAAAAAGCCGAGTTAATAGAAATGTGGATGCTAGAACGAATGGCGCTTGAAGATATGGCCCCACGCTCAATTTATTGCGCATAAACCTCAATCTAAAATCATGCGAGTAAAAAATCGATTACTTCAGCAAGTATTATTATTTAGTGTAAGTTAAATTAGTTCATCAAACATTTCAAAAAGAAAAGGTGTTCATGCAAATGGTTTTATATGCAGATTCTAAATACCCAGTTCGAGAAGATGTGGATGCTATACATGCAAAACAACTAGATCAAATAGGAAAACCTGGCACTTGGGGAACAGCGGCCCAACGATTGGCAATCGCCCAAGAAGTCCGCGATGCATCGTATGAAGTTGGTCTACAAGAACGTCCAGAAAAGGCTCAACCAAAAAACAATACTAAACTACCGAGCGTTGCGCAGGAAGTGGTCCGAAATTTAACAGTTTCTCCAAAGGATTTTCTAGAAGCCTCATATAATAAGGCAAAAAAAAATGGGCTTGGTGATGAAGAATACGTTGAAATTGTTGGAATTGTGTCACGCATTACATGTATGGATGTTTTTGCCCGGGGCATCGGGGTCCCCTTGAGGCCATTGCCAGAGGCCAGAGAAGGAGAACCATCACGAGATCGACCAGCAGCTGCAAAAAAAGAAATGGCGTGGGTTCCAACAATTCCAAATCTTCCTGAGGGTGGTGAGGATGCAAAGGCATTATATGGCGAAGGATATAAAACCTACATCGTACGGGGCTTGAGTTTGGTGCCTGACGAAGTACGTATGCACCTAGAGCTCGAAGAAACTCAATACCTGCCAATGGAACATATTTTTATTCCAGACTATCAACACCATGAGGGTTTAACTCGAGCTCAGTGTGAGATCGTTGCAGGGAGAGTATCAGCGCTCAACGAGTGTTTCTTCTGAACTACCGGTCATGCCATGTTCCTCCGTGAGAGTGGACGCGCAACTAACTTAAAGATTAATTTAGAAGCTTTGATAACACCAACCATAGAAATTGGTGTGCCGGGGGGAAAAAAAATATTAGACTTTGCAGAAGCTTTGATTGGAACTGATAGGTCAAAACTTGATAAAACGCGTATTAACCTAGCCGATACTATCGGTCCCGCAGCAGTATCTGCAGCTGCTGCTATAGCAGCAAATTTTTCTAAAAACGATCGTATAGCAAATGGCTGTGGCATTCCAACTGAACCAAAAATGTTAAAAGCTAGTAAAGATATTCGTGCAAATTTAGGGCTCAATGATTTTCGTTCAGCAGAGAATACTTTTAAACATTTCCCAGAGGAACGATAATAACTGAAAAATAAATACTTTGGTAAAGGGGAACGCATGGGGAAAATTACAACAGACGTTATTAACACTCAGGATATCAAAGTTGAACAAATAAATACCTACTTAGGAGTACAAGTAACTGGCGTTAATCTTTCCAGCGGCCTAAATAATGCAAAGAAAATAGAACTCGAGAATAAACTAGCAGAATTTGGAGTGTTAGTTTTTCGTGATCAGCCTATGACTGGCGATCAACTTTTATCTTTAGGTAAGAAATTTGGTAAACTAGGCGTACACCCTTTCTCACCAAACGATAAAAAAGAACCCTCCTTAATTTTATTTAAAAATGATAAAAACAATCCACCATGGAAGACAGATGTCTGGCATTCCGATGAGACCTTTAGAGAGGTTCCTCCGTTTGCGACCATACTTCATGCTCTTGATGTTCCAAAATTTGGTGGCGATACGATTTTCACGTCAATGACCGCTGCCTATGAAGGACTTAGCGATAAGATGCAACATTTTTTATCGGGACTTGAAGCTTATCATGATTTTATAGTCTTCAAGAATGTGTTTGGGGAGACCCCAGAAGGACGCAATAAATTGCAGGAATACGAACGAGACTATCCACCTAGTTTGCATCCGGTTATAGCAAACCATCCGATAACGAAAAAAAAACTTATTTTCGTAAATCCGCAATTTACAGTTCGAATAAAGGGGATGGACGACACAGAAAGTCAGCAACTACTAAACCAACTCTACGACCTTACTAAAATCCCTGAATATCAATATCGTCATCACTGGACAAACAACACTTTGGTAATCTGGGACAACCGATCAACCCAACATTATGCAGTCCATGATTATTTTCCTAAGAAACGTTACATGCAAAGAGTTACTATTAGTGGACATGAAGCACCTCAAAATGCGTTTACCAGAGCAGATGTTGAACATGTGAGAAACCGTAAAATAAGGACCCCCTCTGAATTACTAGCCTTACATGGCGGTCACATGCCAAAAAAAGTCAAAAGTTAGAGCCTTGAGTTGAAAATCATTAGAAAGAAAATAATAATTTGGTCAAGAATTTTCTAGAACCTCTAGCGTATATTGCGTGGTATATTGCGGCATGGTCAGATGAGCTTAATAATCAGATTATAGGGCTTCCAATGGAACATATCAGAAGTTACTAAATATAAATGTTCAAATAAAATTTTTGGAGTGCTATCCTGGACCTTCTATAGCCATTTACCAAAACAATTCAGCTTTGAAATTAAGATCATTAGATCAGCGCAGCCCATTTTTAAAAGTGTTTGGCGAACGAGAAACAATTAGGCAAAGTAAACTCAATATTGAACTATTGGGAAATCAACAATGTCTAAATCATATGTCGGCGGGTGTCTCTGTGGTGCATTACGCTATGAATTTATAACAGAACCAACGACTGTCTACATCTGCCACTGCACGGAATGTCAAAAAGTTTCAGCGAGTGCCTTTGGTGTGTCAGTGAGAGTAAGCGCTGAGAGTTTTAATATAACTCAAGGTGAGGATAAATCGATTGAAACAGTGGCTGATAGCGGAAGGACTAAAACTGGATTTTTCTGCCCCGAATGTGGCATTAGAATTGTCAATAAACCAAATTCAGGTGATTTAGTTGTAATTAAGGCAGGTACCCTAGATAATCCAAATTTATTCAGGCCAATTGCTCATATCTGGACACAAAGTGCACAAAGCTGGTTCCCCTTTGCAGACGGATTACCTAAATTCAAAAAAGCACCAGAAGATGTCAAAGAATTAAATAAGCTTTGGTCAAATAATATTTTAAAGGTTAACCAATAATGAGGTTCATTAAACGAATTTTTTATGCTTTATGTTTGTTACTAGTAGGCTGGCTATTTAATTTTATTTTTAATACCCAGTTTGTGCTAGGTGTCGTTTCCGGATGGTTAATGAAAGAAGGGTATGACAATATAGCGCGAGTTTTATTGAACTTAATATAAATTTGAAATTATGGTTGGTGGCCTTTAGAACTCACAGCTATCAAGATTTAGCAAAATTTTAAGCCTAATCTTCCTAGCACGACCCTTAGGGTTGATTATCTACTGATTGGGATAAGTGTTGAATCTAGCGTGAAATAGCCTGGCATCACCGAATATAAAAAGGCCATATGATATATCTTCAAGTTATAACAAAACCAAAAAACTATTAATCGATTAATCCGTCGAAGGTGAACTAGAGTTATTTTTCTAAAGCACACCAAATCCTTCAAACACAACAACACGAGCAATAATAACGTGTCCATGATTTTAGCGTCATTCAAAAAAAATCGATGGTAGTTGGGAAGTAGCTTGAATATAGCTATGTCACAACAGTTTCCAAGAACACAAGAGGTAATACCCTTTTACGCATTAGAGTAACAAACCCGGTTCATAAAAACACCCAGCTATGTTTTTTTTGATCTTTGTTAGACTTTATAACGCGGGTAGACGTAAAGCAGTCCATTTGCTAGTTTTAAAGGGATCCTTATCAAAAATAATCTTCAAGTGGTTTATTATCAATAACTGGTTGACCATTAATATCCCGAGTTTTGTTTGATAAGTTTTTTGTATTTTCTAGCCCTAAATAATTAACATTATAATTCAAAAATTCTTCTTTTTTTAAAGCAGTCATGGCACGCTCCATCGTTCAAAAGATAAGCTCTAACGTTATATAGACTTATTAAAATTTAGCGCTAGATAAACCTTAAGAGGACTGCCATGCATTTTTTGATTGGCTAGTATTATATTTATGTAAAGTATTGCAGCAATATTCCAAACGCAATTTTTAGCCACCTTAGACTAAAATAAATTTTTCAGGTGTCCCTCTTTTAATTAATTAGAATGTGGAAAAATTTTATTCATAACAGCTGCAGATGGACCTAGAGATGTTAACGCAAACCATTCTTTTTTCGTTAAGGCTAGAGCTTTATCAATCAGCAAAAAGATACCATCAGTACGTTCGGTATTCGAACGGTTTCGTTTTAATTGACGTTTACAGTCTGCAACCATCTTGTTGATTTTCTGGTTCTCGTTTAAGGGCGTAACTTTACTTCTTGACGCTTCTATTCTGAGCATATTAAAAAATTTATAATTATTCTTGCCATTGGATGAAAATTTACAGTTTTTTTGTATTGTGTCTCTCGCCCGACTAATATTGTCCATAGTTTGAAACATCATTTCTAATATTGGCATACTGGTTATTTTTTTAGCACTAACAGGATGGAACGCCAATATTAACGTAATGCTTATAACAGTTGCAGTTAAATTTTCCATCCTATGATCCTACTCGAAAGCTACTTCTCAAGCAATTCATTAAGGGCTATTTTCTGGATCTGCTATTTTCTGCATAACGAGGGGTATGGGCGTAACACTAAAAACATAGTGGTATAAAATCTAACTTTTGTTTGTTGTTTAAAACCTTTTTGAATTAAAGAATTTTTCTCCAAGTGGACTTATCGGTTCAGCTGGTTTCAAATTATTTACTACTAATTTTTCTGCCGCGAAAAGCAATTCTGAGCCTATGCCACGACGTCGAAATCTGGGATTAACAAATATATATTCTAGGATCTCCTCATCTACATTAAAGCATGCGTAACCTATCGTAGTATTTTTATTATTAATAATAACCGTATCATTATTTAGAATTTTCAGTTCTAGTGTATCCATCTCACCTAGTCTCCAATCTAAATACTTGTTGTACGATTGATTAAGGAAAATGGATGTTTTTTTATCCAGTTCCTAACCGAATCTACCACGCCCTTCCACATTTACTACCGTCTAAACAGGATCTAATAAACTGTATGGATATCAGTGGTTAAAATGTGTGGCACCTGAGAAGTGATGGCCCCTCAGCTCCTCAGTCGCGTTGTAGCCTTAAGCTAATACAATCTTGGTCTGAGATTCAAACTCGATACCTTTGCTTTCCAATAAGTAAACTTGCGTTTAAAACTTCAACTTACTAGTCTCGTTTTGTCTTCAGCTACATCGTCAACAATATGAAGCAGTTTATCCCCACTGGTTCCAATTAAATTCTAAATCATATAGTATCCTTAGATTAATTTGAGGATGGGAGTAGTATATATGGTTAAAGAAGGTGATTTTGTGATCCGAAGACCCGACACAGTATGGAAACCCGAAGGTTTTTTATGACACCCCTTATCGTTCGGTCAGGTGATCGAATTCATTAAATGCGATCATGAGACACGACCAACCGCAACAGACCGCCCCGCCGAATGGATGGAAATTGCGATCCGCCCTTTTGATAATCGTATGGCCCCCGATGGCGCATGGGTTCAATGGGTCGAAAAAGAGTGCATCGTGATAAGACCGTGGGTGTATTGCTTACTTGGATTGTTTTGGCCGTTGTTGAGGCTCGTCTACACGAAACCTCTGCAGGGGCAGCGCACGGAATATAAATTGTTTTAGTGGCGACATCATTAACTTAGGGATTCTGACCAGTCAAAAAACTACCTTTTCGAGTATAATAGACAGCAGCATGGGTTGACTATTGAAGATGGCAACACAACTAATTATAGAACGTTTTAGTGTGTTCTTATTATAGGAGAACGCCTATGAAACGCATCTTTCTCCTTGATTGGCCAAGATCTGCCCCAAGCCATATTAGCTCATTTACTCTGCTTTATATCCTGCCATTTAACACTCTTGATTGTGAATGGTGTCAGTAGATCTAACTTCATGACCACCATTCGCTTCTCAATCTTAACCAACTTGCCGCAGGTTGTCCTCAGCCTAAATGCTGCTGTAAATGGTATCTGTTTTTATGAATTTTTTATATGCCGATTAGTGCTTTAACGATATTTTACTTAACACTTAGTTGCATAGCTGGGTTGCCCATTTAACACTAGCCGCAAATTCTCAACAGGCATATACCGGTCGCATTATGAACCTTTTTAAAGATAACTTAACTTGGTATTTAAAGTGGGCCAGCACTGCAGCGCTGATTAGTGGTATGCTCTTGACTGCCTTAAATGTCTACCCATTGAATATGTACCTCTCGCTCTCAGGCGTCGTGGGGTGGCTCGCTGTTGGCTTTCTATGGCACGATCGAAGTGTAATTGTTCTAAACACTGTTGGTACTACTATTTATGTCGGCGGAATTATTTCCACCTTAATCGACTAATAAAAAGTGTATCTACAAAGGTCTAATTTTTATTTGATTTATTAAAAAATTTGGATAATACCGAGTTTTTAATTAGTTAAGCCTAATAGCAAATATTGCACGGCGATCTACCCGAAGAGCACAATTCTGAATTTTGAGACTAAAATTTCTAAACCTTAATTGCCTCTGTCTTTAAACATTATTAGTAGTTGCCATTTCCTTGTCATTTCTGAGCGAGATAGTTCTAACTCAGAGATACTAACCGCTCCTACCTTGGAACTGACATTGATGTTTGCTTTTGTAACCCACAAAGCCCTTGGCAACCGGCGTCAAATAGAAATACAATATATATTGACTTGGATAAAATCTGGAATGGTCATAATATTTTTCTGGAAGGAAAAAAATTATGACCGTTATCGAAATGGTTAGTAGGAGACAGGTTATGTTTGAAACCGTTTTCCCGCACGGTGAAGGCCAACTTTAACAAAATAGTTTTTGCTCCATCTAAAACATTGGTTAACTGTTTAGGAAGCGCACCTTAATTTTCATGAGAAACGGCTATGTCTGTGTTTGCAACCTGACAATCTCCAGCAAAACTGCTCAACTGCTCCAACACCTCTATAATTGTAAAATACGATACATGCGTGAATGCAAGGTTTAGATTAAGAACCCCAAAGCAAGACCTAGGAGATGAAGCTCCAGGGTTCACCATCTCACTTTGGTTTGGTATCTATAAGAGACCGGATACCGAGCAATAATGCATAAGTTCATCACGGAGAAACTCAATACATAGATCAACTTTGGTGGTAAACTAAAAGCTACTTCTGAAGCGATTCATTACGGGTTATTCGCGATATAGGTTTTTTTTAATATAGAACTCTGGAGGACAACTTCTTAACAGCTTCTCCATTTTAGTTGGAGTATGTCAGAGGGCACTTCTCACAATGGTTCCAATTGGATCCCAAATCGTTTAATATTCTTCGATTATATTATCGAAAGGATTAGCTATGAATGGGCCGCGTAAAATGGAGTTACTCGAAATTCTGGCTGAGGGATGCCGAGTACACCCAGCATATCGGGCGCGCCGAGCAGCAACGCTAAAATGCAAACCCTGCGCAGTTATCTGGGATGCGCGCTGTGAATTAAAATTACGTCTTCTCTTTAAGATGGATAGCTAGAGAATAATGGGAGTGATCTAATTGAATGGTTCAGAAATAACCACCCTAGCCCTGATATTTTGTAACGGCATCGCGGTAATATTCGTTTTACAGAAATTCCTTAATAATCATCAGAGCTTTAGCTTGATCGCCCAAATGTTTTGGACTATCGGCTTCGGATTTTATGTACTTCGATATAGTTAAGGGATCATGCACGTTCAGCGACCACCCGTTTCGAGTATCATCCGCGATAGCTTCGGTTGACCGTCTTGGATCGTTGCACAAATAATTATAGGAGGTTTAATCATGCTCTTATTTTAGAAAAAGGCCAGGAAGAGTAGCCCCCCTTAAATCTTATAACTTAGCATAACCCCTTTTAGATACTAGTCGTAAACGAAATCATACGTTCTAATAACCTTGTCCACTGCATGCAAAGATTCGGTTAAGAAGACGCTTTCTGAATTTCTGTGAGTAAAAACGTTACGACATCACGAATAACCCTTAATGGATCGTCTAGAAAGTACCTTTTATTCTCCCACAAGAGTTGATCTATTTATTGAGTTACCTCGTAGAAATTATACAAATCATCGCATGGTGTCGGCTTTCCTGTAGACATGCAGTCAGACTGCGATGGTGGACCCTAAAGCTTTTCTCCAACTCGCTTTAGGTTTGTTGATCCTAAACCCTGCACATACGCATGGCTGCACTGTTAACTAAACGCTAGTGCCAATCTGTATTCGGGTTATATGAGGCTTCTCTTAAAGTGACTGGATTAAAGCGATGCTATTTATTATCAGAATAATAGCAAACCTCATCAAAAATTTAACTTCTGACTAGGACTTTACTATGACCGCTATATTAAAACCCGACCTCATGCTTGAAACTATTAGAGACATCAATTCTATAATCGAACCAGTAACATCCCCAACTAAAACTAGTAACTTCGTTGCATGGCTGGAGCGTTTGACCCAATCACAATATGAAGCTTGGGAAAGAGTTAATAGACCAGAGCAACACTAATCAATCGCAGAGAGCCATCACTACTGACTAGGACTTAACAATTAACGTAGTATCAAAAACTAAATCCGCGGATGCTATTATTGGGACCATTACAGATGTTTAGTATATGTTTGAACCTACCGCTATTGAACAGCTAACCCAACGTTCGCGTCACACTAACTCTATTTACGCTCTTTGTTGCCTTCTTGAGGGACTGACCGATGCTTTGATCAATATCAAAAAATAAACTAGTTACAGAAACGTTAATTAAGGGGTAAACTCAAATATATGGACGAGAGGCATTCAGCACATTTTATGATACTTGGAAAAAAGATGGTAGACCACAACGTAAATTTTAATCCATTGTAGAGGTTGTTATGACAATAAATACTCAAAGACGCGATCCAGTAGAATATACAAATATTCTGTTAAAAGAGACAAAATTTTCATGCAGAGAAATTGCCGAGCTTTGTGGCCTTGATATATACGAAGTCACAGCGATAAAGCTTAAATCAAGAATTTCTTAAATATCCAAATTGCTTAATAAATATTGTTTTTTTATCGACTTACTTCACTGGTAATATTGCTCCTGAGAAAGCTTCATCCATTTCCACCTACGCTCTTCTTAACACTGCGTTGACCAATCTCATATAAATTAGAATAAGGTTGATAAATAGCAAAACTCTATTAGTAACTTGAAAATCAGAACCGACAGACACACTATTTATCTGAGAAGTCCTCACAGATTAGGTGTGAATTATATGCATGTCTGGGATGTTCAATCACCCTTAGTTAATCAAGCTAAATTCTATACAACTGGATAGTAACTCCGGTTGCCAGGGTCTTTTGGCCCTACGTCTCCCAGACGTGAAACCTCCCTGTTAAACTTGCTAGGTAGCTTCGGTTGCCTAGCTCTTTTTTGGTGTCACCGAAGCACGGATTTTTTATGGCATAGGGTGGCCATCTCTTCAATGTTTTTAAAATCTGTTTTATATTTTTAGACAATGCTAATTCATATGTACTCCAGGGGTTAATAGATCAGACTTTCAATCATTGTATGTTTAGTAATAATTACCATGGATTAAGGTATGCAACCTTTAAGCCCCAAATCATCTAAAGTTTAAAAAAATAGGTTTAAAACGTTACAATAGAATAGATCCGAATCGTGATGGGACTGTTATAATTAATGAAATGCCTTTGAACCATTTTAAATTTTGTTAAGGTAGCTTTATGGAGACATCTCAGGAATTTTTTAAAGAAAACATTATCGCGTTAAAGCAGCAAACTCTCGACACCATTGCAGACGGCCTAACACGATCAGGCTACATCATTCTATCCGATGCTCTATGCAAAAATTTAATTCAAGGTTTATGTGAGAGGGTACAAAACTTTACCCCTAAAGAATGGAACCTCGCAGGCATCGGCCGTAATCAGAAATATCAATTGAACCAGCGTATTCGCTCAGATAAAATTCATTGGATTTCCAAAAACAACCTCGTGGAATCAGTATTTCTAACATGGGCGGAAAACCTACGCCGAGGACTTAATCAAAGACTGTTTCAAGGTCTCTTTGATTTTGAGGGACATTTTTCAATGTATCCCGAAGGTGCTTATTACCAGAAGCATATTGATGCTCTAACAGGCAACAATAACCGAATTTTATCACTCGTACTGTATCTAAACGCTAATTGGGATGAGACCGATGCGGGAGAACTTCTTTTATACCCGGTGGCAGGTGATCGGCCAATTCAAACCATAATGCCAAAGTTTGGCACACTTGTGCTTTTCTTAAGCGAACAGTTCCCTCACGAGGTATTGAAAGCCCACCGTCCACGATTTAGTTTAGCTGGCTGGTTTAGGGTGAATAGCAGGTACGAAGCGGACACTATTACGTATACCTGATTTAGTCCGTTATTAACCAGAAGCCGATATCACTCTTTTAAAATGTATTTATTCCTTCTTTTTATATGGTTTTTTTAAATTCCCAACCATTATCAGAATAAGTGATTTTAGCATTCTGGGGTATTAGCATCAAAACACATGCCTCTTTAATAGTTCGACAACCGCCCTTGCCAAGCTGCTAACGATGAAACTTCAAGAACAACAAACCTCACGATCATTAAAAAATTTAACAAGTGAACACCGAGCGACTTTTTGTTAGATATAATAACTTAGTATCTCTTGGGACGCCCTTATTTAAACATTTTTAAGCTAATTAAGTTTAAATTTCATACGCGTTGTTCATCGTAAAATAGATCACCGATTAGATATGAATTATTTGCATAGCCGGGTTGATGAATGATCATTAGTCCTTCTCAAAATTATTTTATATAAGCTGTAACAGAAGATACTCCCTATCTTCGGACCTTAGGGTCCCACGTCTCCCAGACGTGAAACCTCCCTGTTAAACTTGCTAGGTAACTTCGGTTGCCTAGCTTTTTTTTTAAGGTTAAACCCTAATAGACTATAAGATAAAATAAAAAATTTAGTAGATAGTAATAAGTGCTTTAACACAGAACCAAGGTGCGAGGGCGGACCCTACGAAGATGACGATCAACACAGACCGCCAGTTACTCTGGAGCCATGAGGTTTATTCAGAACAATTTTGGCTTGAGGGTCTGGCTCAGAGCCGTAGCTTTTCAATGATTTTTTATGGATTTAAAACTTAAGATTATTGGCCTCGCCTTTGACTTCAACAAGGTCGTCAACAAGATAGGGCGCTTTACCCCGATGGTTCCAATTAGATTGTAGATCATGTAATGTCCTCAGATTGGATTAAAGGGGTGAGCTATGCAGGGTAAGATCGATTTAACGGTATGGTGTAGAGTTTGCGTAGAGAGCACGCTGGCTCACTACGACTGCTCAGCTGTTGAGTATCGTGAAGGCACTTGGGATCATGACGTAACGCAGAATTATAAGGCGTTGATCGATTCACTCCAAGGCGGTGGGCCACACGCTGTGCTTGATCTTGGCTGTGGACCAGGCCGCGATTTAGCATATTTTAAATCCCAAGGGCTGAAAGCGGTGGGGCTGGATGGCTCTCCAAAGTTCGTTGAGATGGCACGCGCTGAGACTGGCTGCGAAGTTTTACATCAGAACTTCACAGGGCTTGACCTTCCGGAGATGCGCTTCGATGGTATTTTCGCAAACGCATCACTCTTTCATGTGCCGAGCCAAGAACTCCCCCTCGTGCTAAGTCAACTTTATACCACACTGAAACCCAGCGGAGTGCTATTCAGCTCCAACCCACGAGGCGATAACCAAGAAGGCTTTCAAAACGATCGCTACTGCTGCTATCACGATTTAGAAACTTGGCGACGCTTCGTCACTACGGCTGGCTTTAACGAAATTGATCATTATTACCGCCCCCAAGGTTTGCCACGCCAGGAACAACCGTGGTTGGCGACGGTTTGGCGAAAATAACCAGCTATGGTTAAGGGGTCTCCCCCCGCCTCTGGCCACCTTATTTTAACCAAAACATACTTTAATCTATTTGCGTTTAATTCTACGCTAAACAACAAAGTATAGATCACCAATTAGATACGGTATATTTGCAGGTATGGGTTGATCAATTACCCTTAGTTCCCCACTAAATTATTTAGTATAAACTTTGGTAGGTGGTTTATACCCTTATCCATCTATTAAGTAACTAGTAGGCTTTAGGTTCCACGTGTTGGTCATCCCTCGATCGGCGTGGGACCTTAAGTTTACTAATTCAGGCCTACCAACCAGGCCTCTTCCATTTGAGATATGTGATTATCGATAATCGGCCACGGACTTGTGATAAATTAATAGAAAAAGAGAGAACATCTCACGAAGATTGGAGCCAATAACTAAAAATCTCAACGAAATTGGAGATGCTGTTATTCTCGATTTGGCAGGTTGCCCTTGGTGCGGGGCCATAACTAGACCACCATTCGTACACGATGGGAATTATCAACAATTCGGTCGATGCAAGAAGAATATCACTGAGAAATAGTCTTTAATGATTTGGATTGAGCACCCTTTAAGGCCCATATCTGACACCCTTTTCCAAGGGACTAAGGATCTATTTTCAGCCCAAATCAGGCACCATCACCGCTACAAAAGTGGCCTGAGATAACAGAGCTATGAAACATCTATTTTTCTATATTTTCCGTAATTAACGAAAGCCCCGCCTAACTTTATCAGTCAGGTGGGGCTTTATTTAAATTATGATGGAAAGACTGAATTAATCAGCCATGCCTCCGTCATTATCTGAACTTTCCTCTTACTCTTCTTGAGTTACTGCGAAGGATCCCGCATCCACAAATCCAGCTTCATGAGCTTCAACAGCAGAGCCTGGTGCGCCGCCTTGATCCATGGCACTATCCATACCTTGATCTAAAGCTTAATCAGCTGGATTACGGTCTGGCTAACCAGGCATATCACCCTGCATAGCAGCACCTCAAATGCGTCACCCATACCACCCGGCTTCAGCCATAGGTTCGGCAACTGCAACCTCGGCTGCGTCTTCTGGTGTACCAGCAGCACCTGCTGGATTTATAGCAGGCTCACCGAAGTTAGTCGCTGCAACTTCATACGCTTCAAAGATTAGCTCACCAATTGTTGGAGCAACAAAATCATCAGCCATGCCCTGTTAATGGTGCAGATTCGATCATTGGTCCTATGCCACCAGAGCAACCGAGCGATATTGTTTCTGCCACCAATCATATTGCTATACTTATTAAGCTTAGATTGCGCGTTGGTACAGGGACAGCTGTTCAGTTAGGCGTTAGAGTTTAGCCTTCAATTTGATAAGGTAGATCCTCGGCTTACTTATCCATTACACTAACACCGCCAAGTAGTTAAATATTATTTTAATCTTTTATTAATAATTATTGTCATGTCGATAAATTAATGGTAACGAATCAAAATAACCGCGCACATACGCGCGCCCCCCCTCTCGAGTACATAGCCTCGGGGGGAGGATTCATATTTATTTAGTCTACTATTTAGATAAAATAAAAATAGGAGTAAAAAATTTGGTACAATCAAAGAATTTGGTTGCGGCTTTTGTGGTTCTCGGTTTGTTGGCCACAAGTGACATTGCAAATGCGGATGGAAAACTTTATGTTGAAGGAGGCTTTACTTGGTCCCTACCGGGTGAGGCGGACGCTGAGTTCACCACCGAAAAAATAAATGCCAGCTGGGACATTAGTAGTATGACAGGTGGTAAACTCCAAATCGGATCTGACTTTGGTCAAGTCCGCGTGGATGCAAAATTTCAATACCTCGAAGGAGATGTTGATGGAATTAATGGCGTGACAAACGTAAAATCTGTCACCGGCGGCCAAGGGCCGGATGCAGCCCTTGGTGTAGCCACACTGAACCTTTACTATGACATTGAGCTTAAAAAAGGCGCTATAAACGCCATTACCCCGTACGTGGGTGCTGGAGTAGGTATGGCACGCGGATTTATGCAAGCTGAGGGAACTCTGGGCGGCGTACTTCGAGAGGATCACCGGACCGATAATGCTACAGCTTTTGCCGGCATAGCTGGTGCCTTTTTCCCAATCAATGACAATACAGGGATTACAACGGAGTACGAATATTTGAATGTTGGTTTTGGCGGTCTTAACGCTCACTCATTTAGTGCAGGGCTGCGGTTTTCCTTCTGAGTAAGAACAATGTGATCGTTAATAAAAAGCCGGCGTTCATGCCGGCTTTTTCTTTTTATTTACGGCAACCTCCCTACTACTAGCTACCAAGCTAAGGTGCCAAAAAAATTTAAAAGACTAAAGTTTTACAAACAGGCCCAAGAGTACTGGCCTAAACAGTGATAATGTAGTTTCTTAAATTAGTTTATTGTTAGGCCAATCAGAAATGCTCAGTGATGTATTTCATTTCATAATGGTAGTCGTCGTAGGCGGTGGGTTTTGCGGTGGATTTGTGCTATCGATGCTGATCTCATGGATAGTTAGATTTATTTGCAAATATGCTGATGATGAAATGCAAATGAAATTAGATAAATTCTTGGATCAACTAATAGTCCCATGCATAATAATCGGAGCCATATTTATGTACGTTATGGAATATCATACTGATTGGCGATATTTTTTAGGGACTAATTAAACGTGGTGAAAAAAGTTCTAATAACACTGTTAATAATCGGTGTGGGTATTTTCACTTTCTGGTTCCTAGCAACTCTCTTCTTAGAATCAAGTATGGGATTATGGCTACCACAATAACTACTATACCCCACTTTTGATTAAGGCATTTTACCTGTCCAGCGACGATTCCTTTAAACTATTATTGAATAGCTTCGGTTGACCAGCAAAAATAGCTACACAATCAATTACTGGACCCTTGATAGTGTTCCAGCCAACCAATAGTAGTCCCATTAAATTTGTAACCTTAGCACATCCCCTGTATACGCAGCTCCCTATTCGAAGCCGTTTTCTTGATTTCTGTAACTAGAAGCACACAGACATCGCGAATAACCTGCAATGGATTTCCTAGGAAGTAGCTTTTGATCTACCAGCAGGTTGATCTATTTACGGAGCTACTCCGTAGAGATAACATAGATCATCGCGTTACCGTTCTTGGCATTATTGGTCGATGCCGACCAGGGTTAGCGGTGTCGAGCCCTGAAGCTTT
>CAJQSN010000014.1 GCA_905614355.1 uncultured Rhodospirillales bacterium
TCGGACGGGCTTGGTCTTTGAAACCTGAAGTTCTATTTTTGGACGAACCAACAGCCAATCTAGACCCGGCAGCAACGCATGTTGTGGAAGAAATAATTAATTCTATTAAAAAAACTGGGACGACCATTGTCATGTCAACACATGACCTTGGACAAGCGAGGCGCTTAGCCGATAATATTTTATTTTTGTACAGAGGTAGGGTGTTGGAGAATACTTCAGTAGAAGAATTTTTTACTGCGCCAAAAAACGATCTTGCCCAAGCCTTCATAAAAGGCGAACTTCTGTGGTGGCACCGTAAAAAATTAAAGCCCCGTCAGAATTAAAGAACGGTTATTAAAAACAGGACCTTAAAAAATTAAAAATACTATTAGGGAAAAGGTACATGAAATTAAATGGTAAAGAAGTTTTAATTTGTGACTGTGAAGGCACAATGAAATTGCCGGAAAAAGCTCTAAAAAAAATATTCGGCAGCGAAGAAATTAATATTAATACCCACTTGTGTCGTGCTCAAATAGGTAATTTTACTAATGCGGTTTCAGAGGGAGCACCACTACTAGTAACTTGCACCCAGGAAGCACCCCTATTCATTGAGAATGCGATTGAAACGGATCCAGAACTAGCAATTTCATACGTAAATATCCGCGAGCGTGCGGGTTGGTCTGAACAAGGTGAAAAGGCTTTACCAAAAATTACTGCGTTGATCCAAGAGGCGACCCTAGAGCCACCAATGGCCAACAGCTTAACAATGCGATCAGAAGGCTCGGTCTTGGTGTATGGTAGGGATGAAAGTGCCCTGCAAATCGCAAAACAAATAGCCGGCCGTCTCAGCGTAGTCTGTATTATCAAAGACAATGAAGATGTGCAGCCGCCGCGTTTAATGGATGTACCAATTTTTACAGGCAATATAAAATCCGCCAACGGACACCTTGGTAATTTTGAAATCACCGTCAATGACTATGCCGCCGTTCAAGTTTCTTCTCTGGGGAAACTAGAAATAAGCAAAAAAAATAATGATGTGAAAATTAATTTTGATCTAATTCTCGATATCGCCGATAAGGAGCCCCTATTCCTAGCTCCAGAGAAACGTGACGGCTATTATCATGTTCAACCGGGTGACCCTGCTGGTATCCAAAAAGCCTTATTCGAATTAGTCGACATGGTGGGCGAGTTTGAGAAACCTAGATATATAAAATATGATAGTAATATCTGCGTTCACGCTAGAAGTTCTCAGGTTGGTTGCACACGTTGTTTAGATGTCTGTCCGACTGGCGCCATCACGCCGGCTCAAGACGAGGTCACAATAGATCCCTATATTTGCGCTGGATGCGGAAGCTGTGCATCTGTCTGCCCAACAGGTGCAGCAAGCTATCAACTCCCCTCTGGTAATTTTGTATTCGAACGACTTAAGCTATTGCTTGGAAGTTATAGAAATGCTGATGGGAAAAGCCCTATTTTGTTAGTTCACGATACTACTTATGGAGACGACGTAATTGCCGCGATTGCCCATCTCGATCAAAATAAAAAATGGGGCTTACCTGCAAATGTAATACCTTTTGCTCTTAACGAAGTAACGCAAATTGGTTTTGATTTTCTTGCTGTTGCTTTGGCTTTTGGCGCTAATACCATTAACCTACTTGTAAACCCTAAGAATATTAGTGAATTAGAAGGCCTAAAGAATCAAATTGAATTAATAGAAACTGCAACCATCGGCCTAGGTTTTGGTAAAGATCGGGTCTTGATGATTGAACAATCCGATCCTGAAATCATAGCCGAAATTCTTCACTCAAGTCCCATTCATCCCGAAATAATTCCAGGCGACTTTGCGCCAATGGGAACCAAACGTTCACTAGCAAACCTAGCCCTCAATCACCTCCATGATCATGCACCAATACCAGTAGGCCTCTTACCACTGCCAAAAGGTGCCCCATTTGGAACAATCGAGGTCAACACAGAAAGCTGTACCCTATGCCTTTCATGCGTTGCCGCCTGCCCAACCGGCGCCCTGAAAGACAACCCCGACAGCCCACAATTTACGTTTACTGAAACAGCTTGTGTCCAATGTGGGCTTTGTCGAACTATTTGTCCTGAATCAGTGATTACGCTAACACCACGGTTTAACTTCAATGAAGATGCACGAAATGCAGTCATTGTTAAAGAGGAACAGCCATTTGAATGTATAAAATGTGGTGAGCCGTTTGGCGTTAAATCGTCTATTCACCAAATGGTAGAAAAATTGCGTGGTCATTCAATGTTCTCTAATGATGGGGCCCTCGAACGGATTAAAATGTGCCCAGATTGTCGCGTTGCTGACCAATTTGATGATCCAGACACTCCAATGGCAGTAGGGGACCGCCCAGAAATCCGAACGACAGCTGATTATATGAAGGACCGTGAGGCTCTGAGATTAACTGCGGAAGAACACAAAAAAGCTCATGGTTTAAATGGCGAAGAAGAGAGTTAACTCAGACTTATTTCACCATTTATTTCTACTGAAAAATTTAAGGCATCAATAGAAAGCGTAATTTTTACATCTAAATTCTCGTCTCCCCTCATTGATTTTTTGTCAATCGCGGATCGGACTGCATTTTCTATTCCAGGCTGCGAGGTGATACCAACCTTTTTCAAATACTTTCGAATATTAAAATTAAACTGATCATCATCCATAGTAATTTCTTAATTAATTTATGCGCCTTCAGCTAGTGGTAAATTCATCAAAAGATTTTGTGGTTTCAAACGTAATAAATTATCAGTGGTCATCGCCATACCCAAGTATATAGGTCTTCCTGCAATATTAGGGCTTATAAGTGTCTCGTCTCTAATCTCCATCCGAAATAAAGATATTAGGCGTTGATTTCTCTCAGCCACTACTGTTTTTCCATTATACAAATCGTTGAGAAGGGCCGAAGCTTCGGTATCCAGCCCAATATGCCATATCCATTTATCTTCGTTTATTTCTTCTAAAGGCTGAATTTTTACTGGAACCTTGTAAAAATGATTAACCCATTTTTCCAATACCCGGCAGAATGCTATGTTTGCTTGACCCCTGACCCTCAGATCCACGGCGGTATCATATTTGTCAGACCTTTCCCAATACATTTCAGCATTTTGTTCGGTTAAAACATCCAATTCAATTTCTCTACTATTGCCTTCATTTTCAATCTTGTTTACGCCAAGACTTGCAGGGGCATCAGAAGATAAATGTAAAGCAACAGTGTCTGCATCAGCCGCCATCACAGTTTCGTCTCGCACAGAAATAGTCTGATCACGAAATAATATTTCACTGCAGCGAGCCCATAAAGGATACAGCGTATCATCGAGAACATTGCGTAAAATAACTTGCACAAGCTGGTTTATAAATAGTGGAGGTATTTTTAAAGATGATTTGTTTTTAAAAAAATTAAGGTAACCGTTTTCTAAAGATCCACTTGCAACCAAGTGATCCCTAAATCCTATCATGACTTGGTAATTCTCTTGAATATCGGCATCAGCCATCGCCGCAATATCGGCGGGCATAATTTTAACCTTTGGATTTTTCAAAAGTTGCGCATGAAGGCGCCGTTCAACGTCGCAGGATTCTTCAACCGGCTCCATCTCGGGGCGCATCAAATAAGCTCGTAGGAAGTCGTCAGTAACTGCGAGATGTCCATCCGATGTCTTGTCTAATAACTTGTACCCAGATTCCAGCCAAAAATCAGTCATTTTGATGCTTACTACCCTTACTTATTTATACCTTCCCAATCGTACTATTAATTCACTACGGTATTTCTAACATCTAAAATATCTAGCGTTGCAAAAATTTTGTACGGTTTAGTTTTTCCTATAAGAAACAAATTTTGGTCCAATGGCAACTAGCGAGGTCACAATATTAAACGCATAATCTAGAAAAAAACTCTAAATATAATTTTAATAGTAGAATATAGTAATTTTAAAATAGGTTTTTAAACTCTCCCATTGCAACTCATCGTAAGTTTTGCCACATATGGTATATGGAAACAAAATATCGAAGCACTATTAAAAATAAAAGCCCCAAGTGCAGGCCTATAATGTTATGTATTCTAGATGGTTGGGGCGAGCGCAAAGGAGGGGAGGACAATGCCATCCTTCACGCAAATACGCCAAATTGGGATCGGATGATTGCAAATAATCCGACTACTAGTCTGAAAGCCTCGGGTTTGGATGTCGGACTCCCAAATGGTCAAATGGGAAACTCTGAAGTTGGACATATGAACCTTGGTGCTGGAAGAATTGTTCTGCAAGACTTACCGTTGATTAATCAGTCGATCCAAGACGCCTCTATTAAAGAGAATAGCACGCTAATCGAACTTATTAAAAAACTTAGTGTGCGTAACAGTACCTGCCATTTAATTGGTCTAGTTTCGCCCGGCGGCGTTCACTCTCATCAAGATCACTTAATAGCACTGTCAGAAATTCTCAATACTTTTGACATTCCAGTTAAACTTCATGCCTTTTTGGATGGTCGGGATACTGCTCAATCAGGCGGCAAAGATTTTATGGAAAACGTTATTGCGAGAACTTCTAAACTTTCAAATTTCTCAATTGCAACAATAGTCGGGCGTTATTGGGCCATGGACCGAGATAATAATTGGGATCGCATTGAGCAAGCTTATAACGCAATTGCCGAAGGTGCTGGCTTGCCGAATGAGAGCCCTTTAGACGCCATCCAAACCAGTTATAACGACGGCAAAACTGATGAATTTATGCCTCCATACGTCATTGGCGACTATAGAGGTGTAAATGATGGGGATGGAATCTTAATGTTTAATTTTAGATCAGACCGTGCGCGTCAAATCACATCATGTTTTGTCGATCCAGATTTTTCCAATTTTCAAAAGAAGCGCAATATTGCCTTGGCAGCCCAAGTAAGCATGACTGAATACTCTTCTCACATCAGCCAATTTACAAAAGCACTATTCCCGAAGCGACCACTAAATAAGTTATTGGGTGAGGTCGTTTCTGATGCTGGATTGACACAACTTCGTGCAGCTGAAACCGAAAAATACGCGCATGTTACATTCTTCTTTAATGGTGGAAGAGAAAAGGTATACCCGGGAGAACAGCGAATTTTAGTACCCTCGCCAAAGATTAAAACTTACGATCTACAACCTGAAATGTCTGCCTATGAATTGACCGAACTTCTAGTCGATGCAATTAAAACAAAAAAATTTGATCTAATTGTCGCTAATTTTGCTAATGGTGATATGGTGGGTCATACGGGAATTTTCAATGCTGCGAAAAAAGCGGCCGAGACGATTGATGACTGCCTTAAAAATATAGAGGAAGCAATTCTAAAGGTCGGGGGTACTATGATAATTACCGCCGATCATGGCAATTTAGAACAAATGAGTAACCAACAAAATGACGGGCCTCATACGGCTCATACTCTATCACCGGTGCCGCTAATCATCGCAAACCCGCCGGATTTTGTAGAGAGGCTCCGCGAGGGCGTGTTAGCTGATGTTTCTCCGACGTTACTGCAATTACTAGATTTACAACAACCTGAAGAAATGACAGGTACCTCGTTAATTATTGAAAAAAATTTAAAATCAGGTGCCATAATTTGAAAAAATTAATTTTCCTTATAACTGCCCTTGTCTTATACCCACTCCAACACATTGCTTCTCAACAACTAAATAGTGAGCTTAACAATAAAATTAAAGCCGTAGAAAAGGCTATTGAAGAGGGTAAAAAACAAAGCCACGATCTTAAGCAACGAGCTGATAACCTCAAAAGCGACCTTTCCAAAGCCAAGTACGGTCGCATTATTATTGCTAAGACCGTTCAAAACTTGGAAAAGAAGCTATCTAAATTAGAAATAGAAATCAGAGATCTAAACGAAGCAGAAAATGAAAAACGTAGTTTATTAGAATCTAGACGAGGTCAATTTACGAATATTTTAATGGCCCTTCAACGTATTTCACGCTTGCCGCCAGAGGCAATTATCGCTTACCCGGCTGGGATAAATGATTTAATCCGAACTGCAATTTTGTTGCGCTCAGCTGTTCCAAAAATTGAAACCCAGGCTGCCCGGCTACGTGAAGATATTATAGCACTTACCGCAACTCGCAAATTGATCGCGACCCGTAAATTACAACTCGATAACACTGGTCGAGAATTTAGAAATAAACGCATAACTTTAGACAAGTTGATTCGTCACAAAGCTAATCAACACCGACGCGCAGTCTCAAGTCGTCGGGCGGCGGCGTCAAAAGTTAAATCTCTAAGTAGCAAAGCACAAACCCTTCGGGATTTATTTGGGAATTTAGAGCAAGACCGGAGAGATCAATCGTCAAAAAATATGAGGCAAGGACAACTTCAACAACAAGAGAATAAAAAAACTAATAAAGCTACGCTTATAGCTCGTCCTTTAAATCTTAAACCGTTCGCATTATCTCGCGGCTCTTTACGCTACCCAGCCGTTGGAAGGATCTCTGGACGTTACGGCGAGAGAATACAACCAGGCATTACACGTAAAGGTATTACTATAAAAACCCGCGACTCGGCGCAAGTTGTAGCACCATACAACGGTAAAGTCGTTTTTGCTGGTAATTTTCGCGGATACGGGCAACTCTTAATTATTGATCATGGAGATGGATATCATACGCTGTTAGCAGGGATGTCAAGAATTGATGGAATTATGGGTCAATACGTGTTGTCAGGTGAACCAATTGGCGTTATGGGAATACTCAAAAGAGAGGGACCGTCTCTCTACGTTGAATTAAGGCGTAATAGCCAGCCAATTAATCCAACCCCATGGCTAGCTCAAAACAAAAATAGTTAAAAGACAAGGTAACCAGATGAAAAAGAAATTATTAATATTAGCGATTTTAATTCTTCCAATGATATTTGTCGACTACACCCGTGAACTGCAGGCAGCCGAAAAAGTCGCAATTAAACAAAATATTGATACCTATAGTTTGCTAAACCTTTTTGGAGACGTATTTGAACGTGTTAGAACTAGCTATGTTACCAAAATTTCAGATAAAGACCTAATCGAAGCTGCAATTACCGGCATGCTAACCTCGCTCGACCCACACTCAAGTTATTTGAGTGCTAAAGATTATAAAGATATGAGAGTTCAAACGCGAGGTAAGTTTGGAGGCCTCGGTATAGAAGTCACAATGGAAGGTGGATTAATCAAAGTTGTCTCACCAATAGACGACACGCCTGCCCACCGTGCGGGACTAAAATCAGGCGATTTAATAACACATTTAAATAACGAAAGAGTGCAGGGACTTACACTTTCGCAGGCTGTTGACAAAATGCGCGGGAAAATTGGTGAAGATATCAAACTCACTATTATCCGTATTGGCAAAGAGCCCTTTGACGTTATAGTTACCCGCGGCATTATTCCTATTCGAAGCGTCAAATCCAGGGTCGAAGCTAAAGATATCGGCTACATCCGCATCTCATCCTTTAGCCAACCAACAGAAAAAGAACTCAAAAAGGCCCTGAAAAAAATAAAAAAAGAGCTAGGTGAAAAATTTATTGGCCTTGTGCTAGACCTAAGAAATAATCCGGGAGGACTTCTTGATCAGGCAATCGCAGTCTCAGATACCTTTCTTGAGAAGGGTGAAATAGTCTCAACCCGTGGCCGTAAGAAAGAAGGTCATCAACGGTTTAACGCGCGACCGGGTGACCTAGCCGGTGGCAAACCAATTATTGTTTTAATAAATGGTGGTTCTGCCAGCGCGGCAGAAATTGTTGCCGGTGCATTGCAAGATCACCAACGTGCAATCATTCTTGGCACCAAATCCTTTGGGAAGGGATCGGTACAAACAATTATACCCCTTAAAAAGAAGGGAGCTATGCGACTCACCACATCCCGATATTACACACCATCAGGCCGCAGCATCCAAGAAATTGGAGTAACCCCTGACATCGTCGTGGAACCAACTAGTTTTAAGGCGATTCAACCTCGAAAACGAACGCGCGAAGGCGATTTACGGGGTGCACTAAAAAATGATAATAAAAAAAATAACCTTGAGAATAATAGAGACAAAATTAATCGTAATAGTATGGGAAAACCCTCGAAAAAAATTGATGCGGCAACAGAAAAAATGGCTGAAACCACTCCCCAGGACTTCCAATTACAACGTGCATTGGATCTTTTACGCGGTGTCTCAATGTTTTCTCAACGAATTAAAGGATAAACTGCTCATAGTAGTAATAAATCAAAGAGTTGCTGGAAGACTTTAATGTCAGACGAAGAAATTAGAACTGAAGCCGATAAAGTAATTAATAATGACCCATCTGATGACAGAATAGATGAGCCAATAGATGAACTGTCTGACATTAAAAATAATATTCTACTAGATGAAACAGGTAAAAGCACACCAGAAAAAAACAATAAACCTGCGCAAAATGACGTGAACGAAAATGATACTGAAGAATCAAAGACTGATAATACTTCGCCAGATTTAGCACCCGAGACAGATGGTACAGATCAAACCGAGACAGATGGTACAGATCAAACCGAGACAGATGATACGGATCAAGAAGATATACAAGAACTCGTCCTGCATGAAATTGATTTACCTAATGGTGAATTTGATGATGAAGATAAAATAACAGGGGGAAATCAAAAATGGATCCTACTTGGTTCTTTTGTTGCTATTCTAGCAATTTTGAGCGGTGTAGGTATATGGTATTTTACTAGTGACGACGTAAGTAATAATAAAAAAAAAGTTGCTCTGAGTATAGAAATACCCCGCCAATCAAAGTTAAAAAAGGGACGAAAGAAAATGATTTCTTCTTCCCAGAAATTACTCCAGACAGGCTCACCATCCAAACGTCCAAAAAGCTCTAAAAAATTAACACGCCAAAACAAGTTAAAGCCCCTTAACAAATTAAAGTCCGCTGATAACACAAATAAACCGCAGACGGCAGGTCCTAAAGCTAATTCTCCTAATCCTAAAAAACAAGCCAATAGAAAAAAGAATAAAAAGGCTGTAGCTAAAGCACCTCAATTTAATTCAGGGGCTAAAATACTTGCTAACGGTAGGCTTGTTCTACCTTCTGTTACGGCAGCCGCCTTCAAAGGTATTCCAATGATGGAAAATCCACGACCACTAGCAGATCCAAATAAATCACTAGGCGAAACTGTAGGTGGAGGAGTAATCCCAAAAATTTCAACTGATGGCCGCAGACCCTGGAAGTTCTATGGAAAAACTTTTCGCAAAGACAAAACCTTACCGCGGGTTAGTATAATTATTAAAGGTCTAGGCTTAAGCAGAGCGGCAACTACGGCAGCAATAAACCACACTCCATCAGAAGTAACACTGGCATTTAATCCATATGCAAAAGGTGTTGGCGACTGGGTTGGGCTTGCACGAGCAGTAGGCCATGAAACTTTAATCATACTGCCTATGGAACCAATAGACTTTCCCAACTCAGACCCGGGGCCTTTCGCCCTGCAAGTAGGCTTGCAGCAAACAGAAAATATTGACCGGCTCCGCTACATTCTATCAGTGTCGAGAGGTAATATTGGATTATTGCAAATGATGGGCACACGCTTTGTGGCTTCACGTAAAGCACTGGAACCTGTACTCAAGGAAATACATTCTCGCGGCCTTTTAATAGTTGATAATGGTTTTGCTAAAAATAGTCAGATTTCTAAAATTTCCGCTACTATTGGTTTACCACGGGCTCGTAGTGATATTTTTCTAGATCAAAATGCTTCGCGCTCTGCTATTATGCAAAAACTCTCTGCATTAGAAGCCGCTGCAAAAAAAAATAAGTCGGCAATAGGTATAGCACAACCCCTCCCAAATTCAATTTCTCTAATTATGAATTGGGCAAGAACCTTAGCCGCAAAAAAACTTGTCTTAGCGCCTATTTCCGCAGTAGTAAAAATTTCTAATACTTCAAAAATGCAAGTAAATGCTCCTGGTACAGATGCGGCTAGGAACTAGCTATGCCCCTCAAACCAAATATTTTATATCGACCGTGTGCCGGGATCATGCTCTTTAATAAGCAAGGCCAAGTTTTAGTTGGACGACGGCTGGATTCATATCAGAATGCCTGGCAACTTCCACAAGGTGGTATAGATAAAGGCGAAGAGCCAAAGGTAGCTGCATTACGCGAACTTAAGGAAGAGATTGGTACGTGTAATGCTGAAATAATTGGGGAAATAAAAAATTGGCTGAACTACGACTTACCTCCTGAACTTCTGGGCAAACTATGGAACGGGCGTTTTCGAGGGCAGACACAAAAGTGGTTTGCTATGCGCTTTATGGGTAATAATAATGAAATCAATCCTACGGCTGTGGCAAACCCAGAATTTAGTGCATGGAAGTGGGCTAATATTAACAAAATAGAAAAAATGGCAGTTCCATTTAAACGTATAGTCTATCAACGTGTTGTAACTGAATTTTCTCGATTCGCAAAAGTGCATGAATAAATTTCAACCAAAAAATATCTTTGCCCCATTGAGTGTAATATAGTCAAAACTGTTGTCTAAATAGAACCTAAAAGTAGCCATTTTGCCTAATATTTTAAGGCTTATTATGTATATTCTTATGTTTGCTCAGTACAATTTCCTATGATATTAAAAAAATAACTTTTCATTAGTAAATATTTATATATCGTTCAATTTAGCAAGATCTATATTCATGAGTACAAGTAATGAAACCTTCAAAAAAAAATGTGTCTAGCGGTAATTAATTTAACCAGTGAACACAGCGCTAAGTTGCACCATCAATTATACAACAAAAATTGGGAGTTAGACTAAGATGGAAGGATCGATAGCTGTCACAGTGGAAGGGGCCATTCGTGAACAGGTAGAAGATGTAGTAGTTAGATTTGCCGGTGATTCGGGTGATGGTGTGCAAATTACCGGTGGACAATTTACACTCACCACTGCATTGGCGGGCAATGATTTATCAACATTTCCCGATTTTCCAGCAGAAATTAGAGCTCCACAAGGTACCACCTTCGGCGTATCAGCATTTCAGATTCACTTTGGATCACGAGAAATCCGTACCGCAGGCGATGCTCCAGACGTATTAGTAGCACTTAATCCAGCAGCCTTAAAAGTTAACCTCGCCGACCTTAGCAAAGGCGGGCTAATTATAGTCGACAGTGGCTCATTCACGGAACGAAATCTTAAAAAAGCAGGCTACGATGATAATCCCATTGAAGGCGATTCTGTTGATGGCTTCCGTCTTATAACAGCTGATATAACAAAGAATACCCTAGAGGCAGTGCAGGAATTTGGTCTTTCCCAGAAAGAGGCTGTCCGCTGTAAAAATATGTACGCGCTTGGTCTGGTTTACTGGCTATATAGTCGTGAGCGGGCACCAACAACAAGCTGGCTTAAAGAAAAATTTGGCAAACGCCCAGAAATTGCCAACGCTAACATAGCAGCAGTAAATGCCGGACATGCATTTGGAGAAACCATCGAAGCATCAGGCGAAACCTCGTCCTACGAAGTATTACCTGCTGCAATTGAGCCCGGCCTATATCGAACAATTACCGGTATTGAGGCCATCTCATACGGTTTAGTTGCAGGTGCGCAAAAGGCAGAGCTTCGAATGACATTTGCTGGTTATCCAATTACTCCTGCTTCAGCTATTTTACATACTTTGTCAAAACTTAAACAATTTGATATTATTACTTTTCAAGCAGAAGACGAGATAGCGGCAGTCGGTGCCGCGCTTGGTGCGTCCTACGCAGGCACCCTTGGTGTCACAGCAAGCTCTGGTCCAGGCATAGCTCTCAAAACAGAAACTATTGGACTGGCTATATCTGTCGAATTGCCACTCATAGTCATCAACGTTCAACGCGCGGGGCCCTCAACTGGCCTGCCAACTAAAACAGAACAATCTGATCTGTATCAAGCTGTATTGGGTCGTAATGCAGATAGTTCATTGGTGGTAATATCAGCAAGCACACCTGCCGATAACTTTGAAGTTGCCATTGAAGCTGTGAGACTTGCAACAAAGTATATGACACCAGTTATGATATTGACAGATGGTTACCTTGCCAACGCTTCAGAGCCCTGGATTATACCTGATGCAGATAAAATCCCTAAATTCCCCGTTAACTTTTTAAGTGATGAGACAGAATTCAGTCCTGTCAAAAGGGATCCAGTAACACTAGCGCGGAATTGGCCTATCCCAGGAACTCCCAACCTTGAACATCGAATTGGCGGCATAGAAAAATCATATGATACAGGAAATATTTCATATGATGCTGCCAATCATCAAAAAATGACTGATGTCCGTAAAAATAAAATAGATAATATAGCAAATGACATCCCAGAACAGAAAGTTGCACGCGGTGATGATACAGGAGAAATTGCTGTGGTCGGTTGGGGCTCAACCTTTGGGCCGATAACACGTGCAGTTCAAAAAATTAGGGCTGATGGTTACAAAGTATCACATATCCATTTAAGGCATATCTGGCCGCTGCCTATAAATCTAGGGTCCCTTTTAAATAACTTCAAAAAAATAATCGTAGCGGAAATGAACACCGGCCAACTGATTACCATCCTTCGCAGTGAATATTTGGTGGACGCCCAAGGACTTAATAAAATATCTGGCCAACCTTTTAAAGTTTCCGAAGTCGAAGAAGCTATCCGAAAGAGTATGGGAAATTAAAATTATGAATAAAGTAACACCTCTGGAAAAATTAACCGTTAAAGATTACGCATCAGATCAAGAAGTCCGCTGGTGTCCTGGTTGCGGGGACTACTCAATTGTTCGAGCTATGCAAAAAACCTTAGCCGACCTCCAATCCTCCCCTGAAAAAACTGTTTTTATTTCTGGTATTGGATGTGCTGCACGTTTTCCTTATTACATGGCGACCTATGGCTTCCATACAATCCACGGACGTGCTGCTGCCATTGCAACAGGCACCAAGCTAGCTAATCCGGACCTCGATATTTGGGTTATTTCAGGTGATGGAGATTCACTTTCAATAGGCGGAAACCATTTAATGCATGTACTACGTCGCAATGTAGATTTGCAATATATTCTATTTAATAATGAAATATATGGTCTTACTAAAGGTCAATATTCGCCAACTTCAAAAATTGGCACACGATCACCATCAACACCGATGGGATCATTAGACAGTCCTCTCTCTGCTACTCTATTCGCACTTGGCTGTGGCGCTAGATTTGTTGCCCGCGGGATCGATACCCAACCCAAATACCTACCAGAGGTTTTTAAGCGCGCCCAAGCTCATAAAGGCGCTTCCTTCGTTGAAGTGTTCCAGAATTGTATCGTCTATAACGACGGTGTATTTGATAATTTTACAGCAAAAGATGTGGCTGCTGACCGACAGATTCAAGTTGAGCACGGAAGACCCCTCATATTTGGTAAGGAACAAAATAAAGGTCTACGTCTGAAAGCTGGTAAGATAGAGTTAGAAGTCATAACAATCGATGAAAACGGCACCACGGAAGAAGATGTATTGTTACATGATGAAACCAATAAAATTTTGGCCACCCTTTTAGCTCAAATGGAAGGACCCAATTTCCCAGTTGCTATTGGTGTACTTTACTGTGACCCATCAGACACCTACGAAGATGCTGTTCATGCTCAACTCACTGCCGCAAAAAAAGAAAATCCGTCTCCCAACGTTAATGATCTGTTGCGAAGCGGAACAACATGGACTGTTGTTTAAGTTTCTGCATATGTCCACTAATGGTTGAAAAAAAGAGCTTTATTTACTAATTATGGATGTGCTCTAGATTCCTAGCTGAAAAGGATATGAATTTAATAAAGCATGTTTCTAGAATGAAATACATACTGTTTTATCTGGTAATCATCACGTCCAGCGCTATCGCAAAGGAGCCAGAAAAATCATTGCACCCGGGCACAATTTTCAGAGATTGCCTAGTATGTCCTGAAATGTCCATCATTCCGTCTGGAACATTCATGATGGGATCGACAAAAGGTAAAAAACGCGAATTACCGGTTACCCTAATTAGTATCGCAAACGCTCTTGCTGTTAGTCGTTATGAAATAACCTTCGATGAATGGGATGCCTGTCATAATGCTGGAGGTTGTTTAAGGATGCCTTCCGACCGGGGTTGGGGCCGCGGTAAACGTCCAGTTATCAATATTCTTTTAGAAGAAATTATTGAATACCTGCGATGGTTAACAAAAAAGACAGGTCATACTTATCGCCTACCTTCGGAATCTGAATGGGAATACGCGGCTCGGGCTGGCTCGCAAACTGAGTTTAACTGGGGAGATAAAATGCTCATTGGAGCTGCCAATTGTCGTGGCTGTGGGACAGAGTGGAGTGGCATTAAATCAGCACCGGTTGGCCAATTTAGGCCTAATGCATGGGGTCTCTATGATATGCACGGTAATGTTTTAGAATATGTGACCGATTGTTGGACCACAAATCACTATAAACTGCCATACGATGGCTCACCAATACTGACTGAGAATTGCTTAAGTAAAGTCGTTAAGGGAGGGGCTTGGTATTATCTACCAAAAGTTTCTCGATCAGCTTCACGGGTGCGAAATGATAAACGAATTTCAGGATATTTTATCGGCTTTCGAGCTTTTCGGGAATTAGATTAACTCAAAATTTTGCAAGCATAGAAAATAATTACAAGTATTTTTCTAATCATGCTATTTAATTATATTTGAAAAATTAGACTTAATCCAATTTCACTGGAAAATGTTGACCCAAACTAGCTCAGTATTTTAGGCCTAACGTTAGATCGAGTTATATAAATGGATGCAAAAACAAGTTTTACCTATAATTAACATTCATGTTTTTAGGCTACACACTAAGTAATAATACAAAACCATTAATATAAATCCTACTTAAGATTTTTTAAGTAAGAATATTGCCTGTTCACCGCGGAGATTAGCAAAAAACATTCCAGAACGCCCTATTTCTCGCGTTCGCCCAACACGATCCAAAGCAATACCATTTTCAATCTCAATTCCCAAGGAATCGCAAAGAACAATAAAATCAGTAATAGTGCAGAAATGAATATTGGGTGTATCGTACCAATTATAAGACAAAGCTTCTGTTTGCGGCATCTTACCAATAAACATCAAACTCGCACGTATACGCCAATAACCAAAATTTGGAAAAGAGATAACTGCACGTTTGCCAATACGCACAAGATTCATTAGCACATTGTGGGGTTCTCGTGTTGCCTGCAGAGTTTGGCCCAGAATGGCATAATCAAACGCCTGATTTGGATAATCATCTAAGTCTTGATCTGCATCCCCTTGAATAACTGACAGACCGGAAGAAACACAAGCGTTAACTCCATCAGAGCTAAGTTCAATTCCACGACCATCGACGTTTTTTTCATAATTCAGATAATCCAATAACGCTCCATCGCCACAACCCACATCAAGAACTCGGCTACCTGAATCTATCATTTTTGCAATAAGCTGGAGTTCAATGCGTAGCTTTGGCTTTTGTACATAGGTCATTATTTTTTAGTTAATCCATATTTGTCAGCAGCACCTTCTATAAAACCAGAAAGAACTCTCCAAAACTCTGGTTCCTCTAGCAAAAATGCATCATGACCTTTATCCGAATTAATTTCTGCAAAACTGACATTAGCAGCCACAGCATTTAGGGCCTTAACAATGATCCGGCTCTCTGCAGTTTGATAGAGCCAGTCACTAGTAAATGATATAACACAAAATCGAGCTTTTACTTCACGAAAAGCTTCTGCGAGAACACCGCCACCGTGACGCTCGGCAAGATCAAAATAATCCATTGCTCGCGTTATATACAAATATGAATTGGCATCGAAACGATCAACAAATGTACTGCCTTGATAGCGCAGATAACTTTCAACCTGAAAATCAGCCTCAAAACCAAAGGTGATTTCTTCTCTATTTTGCAATCGACGGCCAAACTTATTCTGCAAAGCAGGTTCTGACATATAAGTGATATGGGCAATCATTCTGGCAATGGCAAGCCCACGCTGAGGGTAACAATCATATTTTAGATAATCACCATTTTTCCAATACTGATCGGCCATAATAGCTTGTCGCCCGACTTCATGGAATGCGATATTTTGGGCAGAATGATGGGATGCAGTGGCAATCGGGACCGCTGCAAAAACACGATCAGGAAAAGAGACTGCCCATTCAAGAATTTGCATTCCTCCCATAGAGCCACCAATTACACAGAATAATTTTTCTATTTCTAATAAATCCAGCAAGAGTGCTTGAGCTCGCACCATATCGCTAATCGTAATACCCGGGAACTGGAGCCCCCAACACTCACCTGTATCAGCATTAATTTCTTTTGGGCCTGTTGATCCCATACAACCACCCAGTATATTGGGACAAATAATAAAATAACGATCAGTATCCAAAACCTTTCCAGGGCCAATAAGTAAATGCCACCAGCCAGGTTTGCCAGAGATAGGATTAGTATCACCAGCAAATTGATCACCGCTAAGAGCATGACACACCAATATAGCGTTGGTTTTATCATAGTTTAGTTTACCGTAAGTTTGATACGCTTGTTTAAGATTTGAGAGCTGAACGCCACAATCGAGTATAAAAGGTGTATCAACGCCAAGAATGGCCTCTTTACCAATATCCTTTGTCACCATCTTATTTTTAGCCTTTTCAATGCGGCTACCCGTATTATCATGGAAACGTGTTTACTTTAATTTAGTACGTAACTAATAGTCATTAATATAGAAAAATTAGAAAAAAATGGTTAATATAAGAGCCATAGCTATGAACCAAATGGTAATCTGTCAATCTTTTCTTTGATTTTAGTTGTTTAGCAGACTATCACTAACTGCCTAACTAACATAAAATATATAATAACTGATTTAGAGAATATTTAGTCAAAAAATGGCCGATAATAAATTAAAACAAATACGAAAACGAATCGACACTATTGATGTTGAAATTCAAAGTCTGTTGTCTCACCGAGCCCAACTTTCGCTTGAGGTTAAGGAAATAAAAAAAACGGACCATGCAAAATTAAAACCTGGCCGTGAAGCACAAATTTTACGTGATCTAATAGAACGGCACAGCGGCCATTTCCCTAAGCTTGGATTAATAAGGATTTGGCGGGAAATTTTAAGTGCCTCATTACAATTACAAGGTCTTCTAGTGTTAGCAGTCTACAAACCTGCAAATAAAAATAACGATGACTGGGGATATATATCGTCTGCTCGCGAACATTTTGGGTCCAACACACCCATTACTACCTATCCGTCACAACGCCGAGTTATTGAAGCTATCCTCGAGAATGAATGCTCGGTCGGCATCTTACCAATTCCAGTAAGAAATGAAAAAGATCCTTGGTGGCGGCACTTGGCTGTGCAGGGTAATACAGCTAAAAATGGCATCACCTCAAAACCCGCTAGGATCATTGCTAAGTTGCCATTTTTTGCGCCTAGAATAGAACACGGCCCCTCCAAAAGCGAGGCAATTGAGTGCGTAGTTATTTCTAAAATTGAAGCGGATCCATCAGGAATTGATGAAACCTATATTGTACTCGATTTTTCAGAAAATATTCCTGACACGCGAATTGACACGCGATTAGCTGAAAATAATATGGTTGGTTCAACTGTGTCAATTTGGCATGATTCGGAAGCACCTCAAAGGTGGTTGTGCTTGATACGTATTAGCGGATTTATTTTATCTAATAATGTCAAATTAGATAGATTAAAAGAAGGTTTTAGTGAAATGTTAAATCAAGTAACTATAATAGGTTGCTTCGCTACACCTCTTAACACAGAAGTGTTAAGTTTAAATAATAGTTTAAAAAGAGATTGATGATGGCAACACCTACTCCACTTGCCGGTCTACAAAATATTGCCCCTTATGTAGCCGGCGAATCTGAACTTACCGGATTTGATCGGGTTGTAAAACTTGCTTCCAATGAAGGTGCATTTGGGCCAAGCAAGAAAACACTTGAAGCCCTGGTATTCAGCGCCCATGATTTTTCTCGTTATCCTGATGGAGACTGTACCGAACTACGTGAATTATTAGCACATAAAAATAAGCTATCTAAAAACAATATTATTTGTGGAGCTGGATCAGATGAACTTATAAATTTACTTTGCCGTTCTTACGCGGGGCTTGGAGATGAAATTCTCTACTCGGCTCATGGTTTTGCAATGTACCCTATATATGGCCGTACCGTTCGCGCAACCGTTGTTGCCGCACCTGAAAACGACATTACGGTTGACGTTAATCAATTAATAAGATGCGTAACAGATAAAACAAAATTATTATTTATTGCTAATCCTAATAATCCAACAGGCACTTATATTTCAAAGTCTGAGATCCAGCGATTAATAGACTTACTTCCTAAAACTGTATTACTTGTCCTTGATGCTGCTTATTCAGAGTTTGTTGATCGTAAAGATTACTCAGATGGCATAGAATTTGTTTTAGCCAATGAAAATGTCGTGATGTTGAAAACTTTCTCTAAAATCTATGGTATGGCTGGCTTGCGACTAGGTTGGATGTATGCTCCAGATAGCGTAGTAGACATCATCAACCGAATGCGCAGCCCTTTTAATGTTTCATATTCTGCGATAGCCGCGGGCATGGCAGCTACCAAAGATGATGAATTTCTGCGTATGTCGCAAGAGCATAATAAAAAATGGCTTCAATGGACGACAGATAATATTCGGGCTTTAGGACTAGAGGTGCCTGACAGTGTTTGTAATTTTGTGCTGGTCCGCTTTCCGCAAAATAAAAAGGCAGCTACGACCGCAGAAACAGCGGATATTTTTCTTAAATCTAAAGGTATTATCGTGCGCCGTATGGGTGGTTATGGTTTGCCCGATGCCTTACGTATCTCAATTGGGACTGGCGACGAAATGAAAATTACCATTAATGCACTTAAAGAATTTATGAGCCACTAGAATGCCCAATAAAACATCAGCTTTAATATTTGAACGAATAGCATTAATCGGCATCGGATTAATTGGTTCGTCAATAGCCCGTCGCATCAAACGCGATGGTCTAGCCAATCATGTTTCAGTTTCTGCCCGTAGCCAGCAAAGTTTAGATAAAGCTCTAGAACTAGGATTTGCTGATTCAGTGACCCTTGACCAAAAAGAAAGTGTAAAGAATGCAGATTTAATAATAATTTGTTCCCCCGTCGGAACCTACAGCAACATCATACAAAATATCAAATCAAACCTAAAGCTAGGGGCTATTATAACTGATGTAGGGTCTGTAAAACAGGCAGTTATTCGCGATCTAGAGCCCCATATCCCAGAAGGCGTTCATTTGGTTCCCGCTCACCCGGTTGCAGGAACAGAGCGATCTGGACCGGAAGCCGGCTTTGCGGAGTTGTTTGAAGATCGCTGGTGTATCATCACACCAACTAGCCAAACAGAAAAAAAATCAATTAAGCAAGTGACCGAATTCTGGAAATCTCTTGGTTCTAATGTAGAAATCATGGAGCCCAAACACCATGACTTAGTAATGGCTATGACTTCACATTTACCCCATTTAATTGCATATACTATTGTTGGTACAGCAACTGATCTGGAAAAATCACTGACCAACGAAGTAATAAAATTCTCGGCTGGCGGTTTTAGAGACTTCACCCGAATTGCTGCATCTGATCCAACTATGTGGCGTGATGTGTTCTTAAACAACCGTGATGCTGTCCTTGAGATGTTGCAAAGATTTAGCGAAGACATTACGGCTCTTCAACGCGCTATTCGTTGGGGTGAAGGTGATACCTTGCACGAGCTATTTTCACGCACCCAAGAAGTACGGCGAGGCGTGATTGAAGCTAAACAAGAAAAAATGTATGATTAATTAGAAACATTACTCCAATTGATAGATGGCAACGTCATCAACGTTACAGGGCCAACAGATAGTTTTCTATTTTGGATTGAAAGGGGTAAACCGACACTCAGCCTACCATTTTGCAAGCGTTTTGAAATGCCTCCAAAAATAACTTTGGCCAGTATTGCAGTATTAGATCGGATAAAGCCTGTTTTATTTAACCTATCTATGAAGGGTATTATACCCTCAAACTTCGCAGACATTGCTAGTAAAGGTTGCAAATTTTGATCAAGCGCTAACGTGCCCTTCGCACTTGTTTTTAGGCTTCCCACGATACCCTCGAATGAATCAATATCAATAATGCCACCAGCGTCTCGCCATTCCATTAGATGTTGTAAACTTAAAATGGGGTTTAGTTTTTTAGAAATTTTTAACTCCATAAGAATTTTTTCTACATAATTATCTATAGGCCACTTCAGTTCTTTTGGTAAATAGATGCCTTTTAATTCTATTTTATAAACCCGGTTCTGGTTTTTTTCTGTTGAAGAAACTCCTGGTTCTTCAGTCAACAGTGCGTCAGTACTAAAGAAAGCCGCCTCCATAGAGATATCTACTTTTTTTATTTTTTCCGATATTTTCATCTCTTCTACCTTAATTTTAAATTTTTTTGGCAAAGTATCAAAAAATATTTTAGTCTCGATATTTATTAATTTTGTTTCAATTACGAAGTTATAAATGACCTCCTTGTTCTTAAAAATAACTCTATTTGAACCGCTTAAATCAAGCTTAATAGTATTAAAATCCCATGGCCTTAGCGAGACCACAACGCGCTTTCCCTGCCAAATCCATTCTTTTTTTCTTACCGGTTTCTGATAGTCACTAGTACCAAATGGTATCTGTAATTGGAGATCATTTAAACGAATACGGAAATTTACAGGAAAACCAGTAATTTTCATCTTACTGTATGACAGTTTGACACCCTTATCAGTTTGGTGACTTTTCCAATCTTCTATTATATTCTCTAAATATATAGCCATACTAAACCAGAAAATTGTGTAAATTACAGCTACAAAACCTATAACAAAAAAGCTAATTAAGAATTTTCTATTTACTACATTAGAAAATATAAAATAATCACTCTTTAGGATCATATGTCGTATTAATTTTAAAAATGCTCTAAGCCCCATTACCAACCCCGGGTCCTTTCACTGGTGAACTGGTTAACTGAGTAAATAACGCTATTCCGATAAACTTAAAATACCAAAATATTTCTCATATCCAAAACTCTTGATAAGTTGATGTGAATTAGAAACTAAGAAAGTAAAGTAGGCTACTTGAGAACTGCACCCACTTGTCGACTTTCAGCTATATCTCTTAAAACAAAACGCTGTAATTTACCTGTCGCAGTTAGCGGCATCTCATCAAGAAAATATATTCGCCGAGGACATTTATAAATTGATAGGTTAGCTTTTAGTGATGAGGTCAGTTTCTTTTCGAACTGCTCCGTTGGACCAGACAACCCCGGGACTACGATAAATAGAGCAAGTCGAATAAGGCCATCTTCATTTAGCACCCCAACAATAGCAGCCTCAGACACTGCTTTATTTTTTAGAACCTCGGCTTCAATTTCAGCGGGGCTGACCCATTGGCCCGAAATTTTAAGAATATCATCTACACGCCCTTGGTACTCGTAGTAACCGGAAGTATTAAACGTACACATGTCATTAGTACAATACCAACCATCTTTGAAAACTTCAATTGTCCGTTCTTTCATATTCCAATAACTCGAAGCCACTGAATCCATTCTTACCCACAAAACACCTGCTATATTTGGCTCAGTGACTATTACACCATCGTTATTGACTAATTTGACCTCGGTTCCTGGTGTTGGCACACCGCAAGTCCCCACACTTATGTTATCTGGACGGTTTGCTAAAAATAAAAAGCAGGTTTCAGTAGCCCCGATTCCGTCCAGAATGGGACGACCGGTCACCTCCATCCATTGATCAAAAAGATTCTTCGGAAGTTTCTCACCTGCAGCAAGATAATAGCGTACATTTTTAAATTCCGGTTTATTTACAATACCTGCACGAAGCATATTGCGATAAAAAGTTGGGACACTGAGTAAGATAGTTGGTTTATGTTTTTGAACAACAGTCGCCACAGATTCAGCATCCGGCCATTCTGGATAAAGGATTACAGCCGCCCCCAATTTAATCGGTGCCAAGAAACAATGAGCCAAAGAAAACGCAAAAAATAGTTTGGAGGATCCATATATCCGATCGCCCGGCCCAACATTTAAAACCTGTCCCATTAAATTATCTGATGCTAAAATAGATTTCTGACTGTGTATAACACCTTTAGGTTTACCAGTGGTCCCAGACGAATACATCCAAAATGCTGGGTCTTCTAATTTTAATGCAACAGCATTTAATTTCGAGGCAGCGACCTCCATTATGCTTGGAAGATAATACGAACCTCTACGTTCAACATCAGTATTTATTATTATTGATCTCAGGGTAACGTTTTTTGCAATATTTTGATAACCTGAAAAAAATACATCATCTAGGATAATAGCCCTAGCTTGACTATCGTTCATCGTATAAGCCACATCAGCAGGATTCAGACGTAGATTAATTGCGATTGGTACGGCACCAATTTTCATCAGGCCCAGATAAACATAAAAGAATGCAGGGGTGTCACGCACCATCAGTATAACTCTGTCACCGATGGAAATCCCTAATTCTAAGAAAGCGTTCCCCGCCTGGTTTACGCGAACCCACAATTGGCTATAAGTAACTGTCTCGTCATTATAAATAAGGGCCACGTCATCATCTTGACCACGGAATTTTGATGGGGCTAAAATAGTCTCAGCCATATTGATTAAATTTTCTTCAGGCCCGTTAGCTATTGACACTTGTATTTTCCCAAATCTAAAAAACTGAATATTATGCACGAAAAGTCTTTGAAATAAAGATATATTCTACAGGACTATTGACTGTTTACAATCAAGGATAAACACATGTCAGATCTGAAAAAATAGTTTAGAGTGATAGCTAATATGATTTAACTAGCCAATGGCCATGATTAAATAACGATGGGAATAAACACTATAAGTGACCAAGTAGATGATAAAAAACTATCAGTAATCAGGATTATTATTTTTAATTTTAGTTTAGCGCTAGTTTTAGTGGGCTGCAGTAGCAAACATGCTGAATGGCAAAATCAAAGAAAATCAATAGATTTTTGGTATGAGGATATATTAAAATGCAAAAATTTCTCTGAAACACAGCTCATACGACAGCTTGATATTGAGAATGATGCGAATTTCAACGATAAGACTGATCTGCAAATACAATTTAAGAAGTACGATGCCCAAAAAAAATTTAATTCCTACTATGCCAACTGCATGACCGATGCTGGATATTATAAAATTTTAAAAAATAATTAACATGAATATAAAGAGATAATATGAATAATACGGATAACAAATTACTTTCTTCGCTTCTCCTAGAATCTAATATTGATCAATCTGCAGAATCCATCATTGAAATTATTAAAGGTGTTGCAGCAGGGCCAACGCCAGAGAGCTCTACGGCTGTCTCTAACGCCTGGCTTGAGCTTATATCGCCAGACATGACAGAAGCTTTAGTTGAACTATTAAATGCTGAATTAGAGAGGTTTATATGCATTGACGATGGATTAAATAATAATCTAGGTTCTAAATCTTTTAATGGAAGGCTTGCCGACCTTCGCCGCGAAATCAAAGCCAGTGAAATTTCTGGTTTCATAATTCCTTTGGCAGATGAACACCAAGGCGAATATGTCCCCAAAAATGCCCAAAGGTTAGCATGGCTTACGGGGTTTACAGGTTCTGCGGGAATAGCCGTTGTTCTTGAAAAGAAAGCTGCTATTTTTATTGATGGCCGCTACACATTGCAGGCGCAGCAACAAGTAAATCAGAATTTATTTGAAATCAATGATTTGAATATCAACGCTGTTGATGATTGGATAATAGCATCACTAGTCCCTGGAAACATACTTGGATTTGATCCTTGGCTACATACTTCTGATGGTGTTGTTAAAATTAAAAAAGCAACGGAAAAGGCCGGTGGTAAACTAAACGCTATCAAAAAAAACCCCGTCGATACAGTCTGGCAAAATAGACCACGGGCTCCTCTTACACCCGTCATGGTAATGGATTATGCTCTTACAGGGCAAACTTCCGCAGACAAACGAGCCGAAATTTTAGAAATATTAAAAAAAGAAGATTTAAAATCATGCGTCCTTACGGCCCCAGATTCTATCGCTTGGCTGGCTAATATTCGCGGGAGTGACGTACCATATACGCCCTTTTCCCTATCCTTTGCGATTTTTTATGCTGATGGTAGTCTTAATATTTATAATGATACTAGAAAATTTTCCATAAGAGTGCGTAAAAAATTAGAAGTAGGCATCTCCATATTTCCCCGTAATAATTTTCTACCCACGCTCAGTGCCCTAGGAAAAAAGAATGAAAAAATTGGTATTGATCTCTCATCTTCAGCGGAAATCATTGTAAAAACCCTAAGAGATGCCGGTGCGCAAATACATAGATTTTCTGATCCTTGCCAACTACCGAAAGCTAGAAAAAATTCAGTTGAGTTGAATGGTATGAGGCAAGCCCATCTGAGGGACGGCGTCGCGCTGGTAAAATTTTTAGCTTGGCTAGACAAAAACTCGCCAAATGGCAATCTAACAGAGTTATCTGTTGCAGATAAATTGGAGAGCTTCCGTCGAAAAGGGAATAACATAAAAGGTTTAAGTTTCCCAACAATATCTGGAAGTGGTCCAAATGGGGCCATTGTTCATTATCGTGTAACACAAACAAGTAATCGTAAGCTCGAGAAAAACTCTCTATATCTAGTGGATTCTGGAGCTCAGTATCTAGATGGTACTACCGATGTAACCCGGACAATCTCTATTGGCACGCCGAGCCCTGAAATGAAGGATCGTTTTACTAGGGTTCTTAAAGGTCATATAGCATTAGCAATGGCGGTTTTTCCAAAAGGAACTTGTGGATCACAACTTGATGCACTCGCACGCGCACCACTCTGGAAAATTGGTCTGGATTATGAACATGGAACGGGGCATGGAGTTGGAAGTTATCTAAGCGTTCATGAAGGACCTCAACGGATCTCAAAATTGCCTAACCGAATAGCGCTTGAGCCTGGCATGGTGGTGTCAAATGAGCCTGGATATTACAAAACAGATGCATACGGAATTCGAATTGAGAATTTAGTTGCGGTTGTAAAGGCACCAGAAACACTAGTAGCTTTGAACGTCGACCAACAACCTTTTTTATGTTTTGAGACACTAACTTTAGCACCAATAGACCTAACACTGGTAAAAAAAAACCTCCTAAGTTATGCGGAGATTAATTGGTTAAATGAATATCATCGAAGAGTTAGAACCTCACTACTGCCCTTATTAGACAAAAAAACACAAAATTGGCTTGAGTTTAATTCTAGAGACTTAGATACCTAGTAATATTCCTAGATAAAAATAAAGACTCTATTATATTTAAATTATTTGATAAAAATCTGAGAGTTTATTAATCTGAGTGACTAAGTTATATAATAAAGAATTAAATTAGATATTTTCTACTTCTTGTAGTCATTTGATATATAAAATGAATTATAAATTATAGAAGACCAAATGACTATCAATCCATATTGCTTGATTGATAGTAGGATTTAGCGAAAATAGCTGAATCTATAATGAAACTAAATATTATTATAAGTAATTTACGGTAGGCCATGAACAATAAACTGCAAAAGAAAAAATCTGCTAGCCCAATCTGGGGGGGGGGCGTTTTGACGGCAGTCCATCGGAAATCATGGAACAAATTAATGCTTCTATTAATTTTGATAAAAGGTTGTATTCACAAGACATAACTGCATCAAAAGCTCATGCCGCAATGCTTGTTAAACAAAAAATTATCTCCGCTAAGGATGGGAATGAAATTAAAGGGGGACTGGATCAAATCTTTAATGAAATCGAAAACGGTTCATTCGAGTTTAAAACCACTCTTGAAGACATCCATATGAATATTGAATCAAGGCTTAAGGAAATAATTGGTGATGCGGCTGGAAAACTGCATACTGCTAGGTCAAGGAATGATCAAGTTGCGACAGATTTTAAACTTTGGGTCAGACAGGAACTAGATCAATTAGATAGTGCATTAAAAATGCTACAGGAAACTTTCATTAATCAGGCAGAGGACCACGCATCAACCATATTGCCGGGCTTTACTCATCTTCAATCAGCCCAACCCGTTACTCTTGGTCATCATCTGCTCGCATACGTTGAGATGATCGGCCGGGATAGAGGTCGAATTAAAGATTGCCGAAGACGCTTAAATGAAAATCCACTAGGCTCTGGCGCTTTAGCTGGAACATCGTTTCCTATTGATCGAGATGCAACGACAATAGCCCTTGGTTTTGATCAACCTACGTCTAATTCATTAGATGCCGTGTCTGACCGCGACTTCGCTCTCGAATACCTATCATTGGCGTCAATTTTATCGGTTCACCTCTCTAGGCTAGCAGAAGAAATCGTCGTCTGGGCAAGCTCACCATTCTCTTTTATTAATTTACCCGATTCTTTTTCAACCGGCAGTTCTATGCTTCCGCAAAAAAGAAATCCTGATGCAGCAGAACTAATACGTGCTAAAACAGGCCGAGTAATAGGTAATCTAACGAGCCTCCTCATTACAATGAAAGGTTTACCCTTAGCCTATAGCAAAGATATGCAAGAAGACAAAGAATCAGTCTTTGAGACGGCGGATACATTGGCCCTAACGGTCAAGGCAATGACTGGGATGTTTGGAGAAATAACCTATAATATTGATAAAATGTTAGCTATGGCCAAAAATGCAAATTCCAACGCGATCGATTTAGCAGACTGGTTAGTTAAAGAACTGGATAAACCATTCCGCGAGGCACATAGTATTAGTGGTAAACTGGTCAAACTAGCAGAAAAACAAAACATATCTCTAGAAAACCTATCCCTAACCGACATGCGAAGAATAGAACCGGCTATCAATGAAGGTGTTTTTAACGTCCTTAATATTAATACTGCTTTAAACGCACGAAGCAGTTTTGGTGCTACGGCACCAAAGAATGTTAGAAAAGCTTGCACTCAAGCGCGTCGCAAGTATCTTAAATAACCAAATGTGGATTTAGTGTAATGACACGTAGTCGATTAAAAATTTTAATATTGACGCTATTAGTTGTATTAATGACAATTCCAATATTATCTTCTTGTGGAAAAAAAGGTAACCCACAACCTCCGCAGGGTAAAGAATCCGATTTTCCCCGCCAATATCCCAGCTATTAATCATCTCAAAAACTGTTTGAACAGAATAAAATATGGAATATTTTGAATATAGGAATGGAACACTTGTTGCCGAAGATGTCACCGTCTCCAAAATAGTAGACGAGATTGGAACACCTTTTTATTGCTATTCAGCGACGACCATCGAAAACCATTTTTTAGATCTAAAAAATGCACTTGCAGGGCTTCCGGCAACCATTTGTTATGCAATCAAAGCTAATTCAAATATCGCCGTGATTAAAACACTCGCCGACATGGGTGCGGGTGCCGACGTTGTCTCATCAGGTGAATTAACTCGCGCGCTGAAAGCAGGCATCCCAGCAAAGAAAATTGTGTTTTCGGGGGTTGGAAAAACATCAGAAGAACTTGCCCATGCCCTTAAAGAGGATATTCTACAAATCAATATTGAATCTGAACCTGAGCTCAATGAGCTTAATAAAATTGCTAGTGCTATGAATAAAAAAATAGAGGTTGCGCTACGCATAAACCCAGATATTGATGCAAACACGCACGATAAAATTTCAACGGGTCGATCTGAAGATAAATTTGGTATTGAATGGACACGCATAAAAGATGTTATAAGCCTAGCCCAAAAATTAGATAATGTTAAGATAGTTGGACTGGCTATGCACATCGGGTCTCAACTGACAAAACTGGATCCTTTTAGAGAGGCATTTATCCGGTTAGAGACGCTTGTGAAAGAACTGCGCCTAGAAGGTTATGAAATTTCACGGCTTGATCTTGGTGGAGGCCTTGGTATTTCTTACGATGGACTACCCACTCCAACCCCTGCAGAATATGGGAAAATAGTCAAAGCGGTTTTCAAAAGCCTAAACTGCGATTTAATATTTGAACCTGGGCGCTTTATTGTTGGCAATTCAGGTATATTAGTAACCCAAGTTATTTACGTAAAACAAGGCGCAACTCGCCGTTTTTTAATCCTAGATGCCGCAATGAATGACCTAATGCGACCATGCCTTTATGATGCCAAACACAGCATTGTATCCCTTAAAGAACCCAAAGACGGTGATAATCTAGAGAGGGTTGATGTAGTTGGCCCAGTGTGCGAGACAGGGGACACTTTTGCCACTGAAATAGATTTGCCAGCGACAGTATCTGGTGATTTTCTCGCGATTCGGTCGGCAGGAGCGTATGGCGCTGTAATGTCCTCAACTTATAATAGCCGTTCCCTTATTCCAGAAGTAATGGTTAAAGGAAATAATTTTTCAGTTATTCGTCAACGAATAACGCCAGAAATTATGATTAATTACGAAAATTTTCCAGAGTGGTATACTTAAGTGTTTATAGTTAACAGATAAAAACTAGACCACGAGCCGCATATAGAATTAACGGGGATAAATAATCTAATTTATTTACTCGTTCCCTAGAAATGGGCCCTGGTATTAACCTTTACATATTCTACAAAATTCTATGCCACTAGATTAGAAATAGGGTTAAGTACCAGACAGTTAGATAAAGCAAAAATTTATTATTAGCATTCCACTCACGCAGGCTGGAATATTATTCCAGAATCCAGGAAATACTAGGCCCTTAATCTTCACTTTTTCCAGGCTTAGAGAATTTTTTTGAATTTCCCTTTGCCGGTGCATCAATTTTGTTCTTAGTTGATTTGCTATCACCCTCTGAAACAAATAAACCATATGCAATATCTAGCCTCTTTGCCGTCTTTGGAAGTTTTTTAAATACGCCCGTAAATTTTACGAACTTGCCTGGAGCAAGGGTTAACTTTTCAGGCTTTATCTTCTGGACTTGAACAACTTGATCTTTTCCATCAATTGCTTGTAATAATATGTTTGGAACCCGTTGGACCAAGTTAGAAACATTCGTGATAACACCCTTGATGACAGTTACTTTAACGCCATCACGTTCTTCCTGGACTGGATTTTCCGATTTAATTCTAAGGCCTTCACCTGGAACTAGCACCCTAAGACCTATTAATTCAAAGGCAATATTAGAAATAGGAAGAAGATCTACGACCACAACCCTTTTATAGACTGCACCCGCCCCCACACCTCCAATTATCACTGCGAATATTAAAAGCCAAATAATTACTTTTACTAGACTACTTCTTTTCTTTTCCTCTGTATCCGGCTCAGCATCAAAAGATGCCACCTCGAACGGTTCCGGATCTGGAATATCGTCTGGATTAGTTTCTTCAACTTTTTCATCGTTTGGCCCATCAGATGCCAAACCGCCAATAGGTTCAGGGTCTTCCATATTTTCTAAATCATCAACGCTAATGCTTTCAGCCTCATCAACCTCATTGTTTTCAAGTATACTTCCCACAGCTTCCGAATCATTAGGCCCAAGCATTACTTCCAATTCTTCATCTGAAGGTAAATTTTCTTCAACTGGCTCGGAAATTAGCTCAGGAACTGATACTGGAGTTGGCTCAGGAACTGGCTCGGAAATTGGCTCAGGAACTGATACTGGAGTTGGCTCAGGAACTGATACTGGAGTTGGTTCGGAAACTCGCACTTGACCAACAGGGGGATTAAAGGCAGAACCCTGCTGAGCGAACGGATATTGCTGTTGAGGAGTAGCAACACTGCCTGCCTGAGGCGTTGTAACAAATTGCCCTGGCGACAGATATTGTACTGGCACATACTGCTCTTTTATTTGTGGCGGTAACGGGTGTTGATGCCAAGTATGGTTGCAATTAAAACAGCGAACGGTTTGGCCGCTAGTTCCAATTTCAGAACCAGAAACGCTGAATGAGGTCGAACAAGAAGGACAATAAATATACATTGGCTACCAAAGTAATTATATTATATCTTATTTATAGAAAAATGCTGTTCTGAACGCAAGCCATGCTGTACGAAAGGCTATCCAGCGTGCCATTCTTGGCTTGATATTAAATTAAAAAAAGGGCTGGTGGGCTATTTATCATGACTGAAGTTGTTCGATTTGAGAATGTTGGATTGCGCTACGGACTAGGCCCGGAAGTTCTACAAGACATTACTTTTGGTCTCGAAGCCGGGTCATTCCATTTTTTAATAGGCCCTAGCGGTGCTGGAAAATCGTCACTTTTACGTCTCTTGTACCTCGCTCATCGCCAGACACGCGGGTTAATTTCTTTATTTGGCCAAGATACTGCTGACCTATCGAGAGAAAAACTCCCCAATATCCGCCGGCGCATCGGCGTTATGTTTCAAGATTTCAGATTATTGCCGCACCTAAGTGCTTTTGACAATGTTGCCCTGCCACTTCGAGTCGCGGGTATCCGGGAATCAGAAATTAAACGCCATGTCGAAGAATTACTCGTATGGGTAGCATTAGAAAATCATATGGATGTTCGGCCGCCTACCATGTCCGGTGGACAACAGCAACGTGTTGCAATCGCTAGGGCAGTTATTTCTAGACCAAAAATTTTATATGCTGATGAGCCTACTGGTAATGTTGATGATCGAATAGCAGCAAGACTAATGCATTTGTTTGAAGAACTTAATAAGCTAGGAACAACCGTTGTTATTGCAACTCATAACGAATCAATAGTTAACGAGTTTGGCCGCCCCGTATTAAGGATTGATGCAGGAAAATTAAAAATTCCACCACAAGAGGGCCCCCACATTAGAAAAAACGAACCTAAAATAAATATACGACCAAATTCGCTTAACCAAAAAGAGACAATATAGGAATGCGCTTTAATCGCTCTAATTTAGCTCTAAAAAAAGATGATACTAATCGTTTTTTACCCTGGATAATAGCATTTATGACTTTATTAGCAGCCCTCTCAATCGCAGGCCTACTGATGCTAAAACAGATTTCGCAAGTCTTTGAATATAATAGTCAAGATAGTATAACAATCCAAATTCCAGCTGGAGAAAGTTCTGATGATGATGAGCAACGTACTAGTAAAATGCTAGTAGCTCTAAAGAAAGTAGATGGTGTCGTAGAAACAACCAGGGTCTCCAATGCTGAGATAAAAAAACTGCTAGAGCCATGGCTCGGTCAAACTGCTGGTTCTGAAACAATACCTTTACCTCAAATTATTGATATTAAAATAGATCGCACATCTGATTTAACAGCTGAGAAATTGACCCGTATACTAGGAGAAATAGTCCCTGGCACAATGGTTGATGACCATAGTCAATGGCTAGCCAACTTGGTTAACACTCTGAAATCAGCAGAACTAATTGCACTATGCATCGTCTTTTTAATCGCATTGGCAACCATAGGTACCGTGATATTCACTACCCGTACTGGTATGGGCATACACTGGCAGACACTGGAAGTGCTTCACTTTGTCGGAGCTCATGATGAATTTATAGCGCGACAATTTGCTACACGGGCATTCATCGTTGGCTTGCAAGGAAGCGCCGGCGGAATTCTCCTGGCCACACCCATTCTTTATGCTTTTGAGTATATTCTGAAAAACCTAGGGTCAGGACTATTGCCAAAAGCTAGTCTAAATAGTTCGATTTGGATCGGTGTTAGCTGTATTGTTCCAGTTGTCGCTATAATAGCAATGATGACCGCACGCTCTACAGTGATAAAGACATTGAAAAAAATGGTGTAGGCGATGACCTTTAGGTATAAACTGAAGAAATTATTTGACTTAAATAAATATTTAAAATTTGCTATACTTCTTCTGCCGATAATAGCTATTCTATGGTTTTATGGATTATTAAATTTCTTACAAAAAATTCCTGAACGAATAACAAATAAAAACCCTACTTCAGACGCTATCGTTGTATTAACAGGCGGAAGTGGCAGACTCAAAAAAGGGCTACAATTACTAACTAGGAAAAAAGCGAAAAAATTATTTATTTCGGGTGTATACCGGGGCAATGACGTTCAACGCTTGCTACAAGTTCAAAAACACAGCCCCGCGGAAGTTTTATGCTGCATAAACCTTGGTTATGCAGCTACTTCCACAGCAGGTAATGCCAGAGAAACTGCAGATTGGATTAAAAAACATGGTTTTAGTTCAATCATATTGGTTACAGCAAATTACCATATGCCGCGGAGCCTAATATTATTTAGGCACACCATGCCTGAAATTGAAATAGTCCCGCACCCGGCTTTTCCTCCGCAATTTGAACCAGCACAATGGTGGGCTCGGCCTAGAACAGCATCACTCATTACTAGTGAATATATAAAATATACTATAGCATCAACTATAATCTGGTTTGAGCAACAGTGGGGGAACTCCATACACTGGTTTGATACAAAATGAAATATTTGCGCTCTGGTCTCTTTAATTTTTTATTCTTTTTCTGGACTGCTGCAGTTATTCTTTTCCTTTGGGTTACAATTTTTCTCTCCGCCTCGAAATTTCGTAGCGTCATCTCTATCTGGCCAAAAGGCTGTTTTGCCCTCCTCAAAATTATTGGGATTACTTTTGAAATAAGAGGATTAGAAAACATCCCAAAGTTTCCAGTCCTATTCTCGGTTAAACACCAATCAGTATGGGAAACCATATTTTTTCTCTGGCATCATAAAGATAATGCTTATGTTATGAAGTCAGAACTCAGGCGTATTCCTTTTTGGGGCTGGTATATGAAAAAAAGCGGCCATATTTTAGTTGACCGAACTGGCGGCATAAAATCAATGCGTGACATGATTGGAAAAGCTAGAGAAATCATGGGTGATGGTCGTTCAATAGTTATTTTTCCAGAAGGCACCCGTATTCCATCAGGCCAAATGGGCAAATTTCATCCCGGTGTTGCAGCAATTTACACACAATTAAATACCACTGTAGTTCCAGTTGCGGTTAATTCCGGTTTATTCTGGCCACGCCGTGAATTTATAAAAAAACCTGGTAAAATTATAATTGAATTTTTACCACCGATTGAACCTAGTCTCGACCGAAAACCATTTATGTTGCTATTAGAAAACAGAATGAGAATAGCTACTGAGCAACTAGAAAAAGAATTGGACTTAAACCCTAGAAAAGAGACCTCTAAGGAAAAGTCACGTTAATATTACCCTAAATAGTAATATTGGGAGCAGTTCAGAATTTCGACGGGGCTATAGAATAATGATAATTATTAGTAATTTACGACATATGGTTACTCTATAGTATTATTAGCAAAAATAATCGGTTTGTCACCGGACTGCCAGGCTGGGTATTTATTCATAATCTCAGTAAATTGGTTATTCGTCAGAAGATTGTCTAACCACTTTTGAAGCGAATTATAGCCTAGCGCATCAAACCAATTGCGTTCTGTATTAGCGAATTGCCGGATGAACGGTACTATTGCATAGTCTGCCAAAGTAGGTTTTGTGCCAAATAAATAATTATACTGGCCTAAAATCTTATCTAATATTTTTAAAAAAATTTCTCCCTCCGTTCGATGAAACAGTGGATCAACATTTTTATAGCGTTGAACATATTTATAATGATCAAGGTTATATTTAAAATCTCCATCGGCTTTTTTAATCAGTTCAAGCATATCACCTAACGTACCATATTCAGGGTCTAACCAACCGAGTGGATCATTTTTTTCTAGTGCCCAACGCATAATATCAAGACTTTGCTCAAAAATTTGACCAGTTACTAGTTGTAAAACAGGTACTGTAGCTTTCGGGGATAAATCGATCAGTTCTCGCGGTTTTTTGCTCAAAACCACTTCACGTATTTCGCAAGTCTGGCCACTTGCTGAGAGGGCCATTCTAGCCCGCATTGCGTATGGACAGCGTCGAAAGCTATAAAGAACTGGATAACCCAAAACTAGACCCCCTCATCTACCGCACTACACATTATTTTAATCTGGAACGTGTTTTACTTCCAATATGAATTTCATTCCGCGCCGCAGCCAAATCCATTTGTTTTTGCCGTTCCGTAAACCTCTTTTTTTGATCGATAGAGGTACTTTGAAAACACTTTGGACAACTAATGCCCAATTTGAACAAAGGTGAGGCCTTATCTTTAGTGCTGATGGCATGACGACACGCATGACACAGATCATAGTTGCCAACTCCTAAATCATGACCAACCGACACTCGTTCGTCAAAGACGAAACAATCACCTTTCCATAGGCTATGTTCTGGAGAAGTCTCTTCAAAATATTTTAAGATACCACCCTCAAGATGATATACTTCTTTATAGCCCTTTTCTTTCAAATAGGCTGTCGATTTTTCGCAGCGTATTCCCCCGGTACAAAACATAGCAATTTTTTTATTACTTAGAAGGGAATCGTTTTTACTCACCCACTCCGGAAACTCTCGGAACGATGTTGTCTTTGGATTGACAGAATTACTAAAGCTCCCAATCTCTATTTCATATTCATTCCTAGTATCAATAACAACTACATCTGGATCGGATATCAAATTATTCCAATCTGCCGGCTTCACATAAGTTCCAACTATGTTTGCGGGATTAATATCGGGGACGCCCATAGTAACAATTTCTTTTTTCAAGCGTACCTTCATTCGTAAAAAAGGTCGCTTCTCAGTATAGGACACTTTATGCACTAAATTAAGCAGCCGGTAGTCAGACCGAATATAATTCAAAATATTTGCTATATTTTCCTCTGAACCCGCAAGCGTTCCATTAATTCCCTCTCTTGCTAGCAACACTGTACCCATCATATCTTCACTTAAGCACTCCTTAAGTAACCGGGGTTTAATCTCTTTATAATCATCTAATCTAGCAAAATGGTAGAACGCTGCTACACAAATAGTACTCATTTCAGCGCATCACCAGAAATAGCCAGTTTAATATCAGCATTTGCTTTTTTTAGAGTTTCTCCCCATCTGCCCGATGTTGCACCCCCATCAATAATTAGATCTTGAGCTGTAATAAAACTTCCTTCATCACTGCATAAAAATAATACAGCATTTGCAATATCTTCAGGTTTGCCCGCTCGAGGGATTGGTTGCCGGCTCGAAAAAAGTTTTTCCACTCGACCTGCAACCATGTCTGCATCTGCATCACTCATGCCTCTACTCTTTCCAAAAATACCTGTGGCAATCCCACCAGGAGAAACTGTATTTACCCTAATATTATCTTCAGCAACTTCAATTGCGACGCTACGCGATAAGCTTACAACCGCTGCTTTAAGAGCACTATAAAAATGAGATGAGAACCCCCCTAAAGTAGCAGCTACACTAGCATTTGCTACAATTGAGCCACCGCCATTAAGCCGCATTTGGGTAGTGACATGCTTAAAACAGAAGAAAACATTTTTTAATAAAATATTCACAGAACGATCAAATTCTAACGCGTCAATCTCTGAAATCTTTTGTAACACTCCACCTGCGCCAGCATTACAAAAAAATGCGTCAATCTTACCAAAACGCTCAACAGAAAGCTCAATTAAACTGGCTATTTCTTCTTCAATCAAAACATCTGTTTTGACGAACATTGTGTTGACACCAAGCCTTTTTTCTATGGCTTTACCTTCTTCAACCCGTCGTGCAGCTAATACAACAGACGCTCCCTCAGCTGCAAAAAGCTCAGCAGTTTTCAATCCAATACCGCTTGTTGCTCCCGTTATCAGTGCCACTTTCCCCTCAAGACGACCCATAACCAACTCCAATTTACATTAATAAAGTACTTGTTTACTAGAATATTGGACTATTTCAATAGAAGTTTAATAATGAGGTGGCGGCTTTTCTACATAATTGTCCTGGGCTTCTTCCTCGAGGTTTACAATTTTATCCCTAAACAACCTAACTGACCCTAACAAGGTATCAATAACCTCCCATTGCTTAGCAACACCATCACTTAAATCTTGAATTATAATCTCTTGATGAGCAAGGTGAGCCTCAAGCTCAACCACCCGCTGCTCTATATTTTTGCTACTTTCCATTTACGCCACCTCTAATAAAATATTCGATACAGTTATAGGTATCGAGCATTGTCTAAACAAATTAGACGGTTATTAAAATTAAAATAGATTTACATAGACAACTAGTCTAGCCTTTGCCACGATAAACCTAGTAGATTTTCTTATTGAATAACTGTAATAATTTTGGCGAGTAGATTTAGGCGTAAAATTACGCTTCAACACATAAAAAAAGAAGATAAAACTCTGGAATTAAAGAAATGGATCCAACAAAAAAGCGAGAATATTTTCGTTCTCTTATGAATAAAAATAAATGCTACCATCCAGGATCAGTTTTTGATCCCATCTCGGCCCGTATTGCAGAAGATCTAGGCTTTGAAATTGGGATGTTTGCAGGTTCAATTGCTTCAATGACAGTTCTGGGAGCACCTGATTTAATTGTCCTTACCTTATCCGAATTTTGTGAGCAGGCACACCGAGTTTGTCGCGCTAGCGGTTTGGCATTATTGGTCGATGCTGACCACGGTTACGGTAATGCTCTCAGCGTTAAACGAACTGTTGAAGAACTCGAAACAGCGGGCGTTTCAGCGCTAACGATTGAAGACACCAGATTACCCAAAACTTATAGTAATGAAAAGACTACTGCTCTCTTATCTCTTGAAGAGGGCGTTGGTAAAATGAAAGCCGCACTTGAGGGACGCAGTGATAATAGCCTTATAATTACAGCCCGCACTAGCGCCTTTAGCATGACCAATGACGAAGATGCTCTAGTTCGTGCCAAAGCATACGAAGCTGCTGGCGTTGATGCGCTTTTCTTTGCTGGGATTAGTACTAGAGCACAAATAGAACTGCTCAATGCTAGTATATCTATCCCTATATTTATTGCGCCAAAAGGTAATGAAGTTATGGACCTAACCTATCTCGCCGATAAAGGGGTTAAAATTTGTTTACAGAGCCATCAGCCATTTTCAGCTTCTGTACAAGCCATATATACAACTTTAAAAGCCCTGAGAGAAGGTACCACCCCGTCTAACATTAAAAACATAGCTTCTAATGAGTTAATGAAAGAAGTTACACGTAGTGAAGAATACGAGCGATTAACAAAAGACTATTTATAAACTATAGCCACCTTACTAGACTATCGTATCATTTATTATCTACTCGGTAACTAGGGATATATGTTTTTGTAATTTCACCGCCAGCCTTTCGACGGTCTTTAGCTTGAGCAACTGTTTCAGCCTCCCTAGCAATTTTTAAACCAAGCTTTCTATCAGTTGGATAAGGACCAAGAAAGTCATCTAGCCAAATAGCTATGGGCGCTAGGATAGGTTTTAACCAAGTAACATTAATCCCTAACCAACTTCCAACCTGATGCGTTATGGGACTATCCCACGTCATATCTTTTTATAATGGACAAACCTTGACACAACGACCGCAAGCTAAACCCTTAAGATTTGTTGCCCACTCAATAGTGAGTTTCATCTAAACCGTTGTTTTTGTTATTTTTTATTTTTACTATGTAAGTACTTTGTAAGTCTTTTCTCATTTTTAGTACATCTTCACATTTTCAAATCATCAACAAACACAATGATTACAGCAAAAAGCAGTTACAAAGTTTGTATGTAGTTTTTGCTACTAACTTATATGTCGAGCTCTTAATTACTTCCTTTCGCTTAGGCATTCTATGCCAAGTTTAAAATACTCATTAGAATTTCCACATGCTATTAATCCAGCGGTATCTTTATTGAGAGAAGCCAACGCTTTTCTCCACATCAAAACCCTTTCTGCATATCCCTCCAACCATTGAAAGTCCCATACATTATCTAATGCCACAACAAACCTAAGTAGGTTCTCATTCATTAAGTTAATCCATTTTTTCTGGAGATTATTGTCTTTATCAAATAAATTAATCCAACCTGTTTGGAATTTAACGTTTGTATCTTTATTTAGTATGTTATTTTGCGTTTCATTATCTGCATGAGATGTCATGAAATGGATATTTTTGTGTTTTTTCTAGTATCAGCTTGGCCTCAGAAAATTCCACTTGACCCATATGAATCAATAAGAAATTACTTTCTGGGTGTCGAGTACTCAATTCTAATAATTGACTGATAACTCTCTTCGAGTCCTCCTCATAATCATTTAACTCAACGTGCAAAATTACTGGTTTTTTATTCTTGAGGATAATATTAATAGTTCTAAGTATTTTTCAGATTTTAGATTAAGATTTATTCCTTTAAATTTAAGCCTCTTATGTTCATGAGGTGCGTATTGTACAATGACTTCTTGGAAGCCAACATAATCGATTTTACGTTTTTTAGCTCCTCGCAATAAAACGTTTAATCGTTTTAAAGCTTTGTCACGTGCTATCCAACTAAACTGGCAAAGCCTTTATAAAATAATTAGGGCTAAAAAACTTCATCTTTGTAAAATCGTAAATATGACTAACCATAAGTCAGCATAATTAAACCCCAGGAACAAATATCATAAGCATGGATAGTAGAATACATAAACATAAATAGAAGTATTAAATCCTTGCCTAGCGGCGGTATGATTCAAAAAACTATAAAAAAAACATTTACTCGATAGAGAAATTCTCCCCATCGTTAATAATTATTACTATCAATTTATTGAAAATTTAAGTAAAAGTAAAATGAAGAGCTTGCATATAACATTATTTGAAATGATCAATCATATTGATATAAAAGCTAAGTGGTATGCGTGAGAATCAACTTAAACTCTTGTTTCCATCACAAATACTGAGAAATAACGCTATGATTTTTAATCATCACTCACTAATATGAACTATAGTTCATTCAAAATTTAATAGACATATAGAATAATGAACCTTGCTAAAACCATTCAACTCGATGTTTCAGACAATCATATATATGAACACCCAGCTAATCCGCAGGAGTGGGCAATTGCAGGAACATTTTCCTTTGTCGATAGTGATCCAGACAATTGGTCAAAAAAACACAGATTTGCATTTCAATCAGCTTGGCTTGGTCTTAAAAATTATGGTAACTCGACGTTTGTTCAAATTACAGAAATACCCAAACATGAATATGAGCTTATTATCGTCTCACTCGCAGAACACTTAATTAAAAATTATAATGCACCTAGCATGGAAGACGCAATACATGCTTCAAAAAAGGAAATTAATGATATGGCAGTCCTGTGTAACCATTTACCTGGCACCTTATTGTCAATTGAGCGTAGTTTAGTTGAGAATGGTATTAAAGAAAGAACGCGTGTAATAAAACCAACAAAAGGACGGGGTGACGGTGAAGTCTGGAATATTTCTCACGATGAATAAAGTGTATTATAGCGCGAGAATTTTATTAAAATTGATATGAAAAATTGGTGGCAGAGGGAGAGACTTAAACTCTCGATACCCGGGGTATGATGCCATATCTCTGCATAGTTTTTAGTTTTTCTTACCTTCTATAGCTTTGAAATTTCGTATTTTACAATATTTTATCATTCCTCGACCACACCTTCAATTTCCTGTATAGTGGTAACTCAAAGTGAACTCACTATGGATTAAGTAGATGAAACTTTCCAAGACTACAATTAAGACAAGCGGCAACGAGAAGGCCAATAATAAAGCTGATCTACTGTTAGATGATGAAACTCGTGGTTTTGGTATTAGGGTCTACCCGTCCGGTCGCAAGTCTTTCTTTGTGTATTACCTAAATAGCTCAAAAACAAAGAAGCGTAATCACGTATTTCCTACACTCGGTCTTAGGAAACTAGCGGAAATTACCATTCGACAGGTTCAGAACATCCAGACTTCCATTAAAAAGAAGCTATGCCCTTCAACAGCCAACCGAGTTACTAGATTGATTAAGCAATTATTCATTGTGGCAGATAAATGGTTCCTGATTGCTGAAAATCCCTCAGAACATTTAACAATGTTCCGTGAGCCAGCACCAAAAGATATTGTTCAATCGCCAGAAAATTACCGTAAGTTAATAGATGGTTATGACAAAGATGATCACTTATTCTACTTAATGTACTTCTTTATAACGAGCGAGTGGAATTTGCGAGGTAAACCTTTGACCGCGCAGGGTCGACCTGTTATTTAGCAAATGGTCAAAAGGTTATTTGAAAATATGCAGGATTCTGCTTGATGTACGAACCCACAAAACATCCAAGAAATAAGATCTTCACTTATTGGATTGATATTGTCGGCACCTGCAATTTGAGATGTCCAACTTGTCCAACAGGTAATTTTTTAGATTCTGAATTTTCTGTTGGACGCAACCCGACCGGGTTTATGGATCAAGACCTTTACAAAAAAATTCTTGAAAAGATAAAAAGCGATAACGTATCGGACCGAATTGAAATTCACCTGTATACTTGGGGGGAGCCATTGCTCCACCCAAAAGTAGCAGAGTTCGTGACTATGACTAAAAAAATGGGTTTTTTCTGTGGACTTTCCAGCAATCTGAATTTAGACAAGAATCTGAAGGAGGTTGTCAAAGCTGGCCCTGACTTTTTCCGAATTTCGCTATCTGCATTTTATCAGGGCAACTACAAATTAACACATAAACGTGGTGATATTCGGATAGTTAAAAGTAACATGTACCGATTGAGAAATTTACTCGACCAAAACAAAAGCAATATAACGGTGCAGGTACTTTATCATGTTTACAAGCATAATGCGAGTGATGATCTTGCGATGATGATGAAATTGTGTGAAGAATTGGAGTTTGATCTGGATCCTGTGTGGGCGTTTTACATGCCGTTAGAAAAGAGTTTGGATTACCTGAATGGAAAAGTTTCCGATGAGGATAAAAAAACCATAAATATGCTCGCGATGGACCCAACCGATGTCTCGAAAGCGGCCCTACCCTACAGGGATGAAGACTGTAGTCTTCGAAAAACTCAAGTTACGCTCAATATTGATGGGTCAGTTCAACTTTGTTGTGCCACCTTTGATCAAGCCTATGTCGTGGCCCCGAGTTTTATCGATACTCCTCATGCAGAATTACAACGGCGGCGCTATTCAAATGACATGTGCGGACCTTGTATGGATAAAGGGCAACACATTTATTTCAGTTATGCCGTTGGTAAAAAACTAGATGATTTAGGCGAACAAAATTTAAGTAAAAAAGATTCCAAATTTATTTTTAAACAATTTTCAAAACCCAGTTTGGTTCTCAGAAGTAGCGAGAATGCCGACCCAATTGTGCTCCCACGTGCAGCAAAGAAAAAACAAGGTCTCAGTTTGTATCGTTTCAAGAATAAACTTCTTGGCAGGTGACTTCTGGGATCATTTGTTTGACGCTATCGGTTACATGTCTGCCTTTGGCTATTAGGGGTCTCTTGCCGCATCTTTGGAGTAGTATTCAGCCTTTGGCGTAATTCATAACACACCTCATTTGAAAAAAAATAGTAAAATATTTAAAGAAAGCCGGGCCTAAATGAACTAAATTGACTGGGAATTGAGTTATTTAATTCAATGAACAGTTAGTATATTATTACCTCTACATTGCCGTTATTTTAATAATATTTTACAGTAGAATTTCATGAAAAAATTTATATTTGCCGCCCTGTCCATAATCCTTGCATCCGTTATTTCGGTGTTTGCCATGGAATATGTCGTCCGAATGGCTATTCCCGCATACGACCCTTCCGGTCATGTGAAATTTGTTGTCGGCAAAGCCTCTACAATGGAACAAGTCGGCTACCCCTTAGATCAAATTGGTCGCCCAGATTCAGTACAGCGACAAATAAAAAATACTGGGGATTATGATGTCCTTATTCGATTTAACAAATATGGGTTTAGAGACACCAAAGATCTGTCCGAATCAACGCCCAAAGATTTTTTTGTACTGGGAGATTCATTAAGCTTTGGGTGGGGAGTAGACGCAGATAAAAACCTTTCCGAACAATTGGGAAAAATTACAAAAATACAATTTTATAACATCGGCATTCCAGGTGACTTAGTGTTTCAAAAAACCCTCATAGATTACGCTAAAAAAAAAGGTGCATCTATTAAGAACCTGATCATTCTATTTAGCAATGAAGTTCGTTTAAAAAATTATGAAAAAAAAACCGTGATTAAGGCCTCTATGGAAACGGGTTCTAGTCTTATGAGCGTGAAAATGTATTTGATGTCTCATTCTGCATTATATTTTCTTGTCACATCCTTTATCCATCGCACTCCAACTCTCAAACAAATTGCTGTCGATTCAGGCTTTCTCATCCCGAATTTAGAAGGCTTTCAAGAGCGCGAATATGATCCCTTAGCCGTCAAATCATCATCTCGCAAACTCGCGAATATTGCCAAAGATTATGCATCGTTAGTCGTCCTATCTCCCTCTCGTGGGATATGGTCCGGCACTAAAAGGGAATCTGTGAAGAAAAATCATACTGAGCTCATTCGAAGCCTAGAGAACTTGGGCGTAAAGGTATTAGACTTGATCCCCGCGTTTGAAAAAGACGGTGCCCCGCTACAAAAATTTTTCAAAAATGATGGCCATTGGAAAGCTGAGACGCATGTCTTAGTTGCAAAACTGGTGGCCCAATATATAAAAAATTATCCTGCTATCTTTCCGCTCAGCAAGCCTTAACCTGCTAGCTAAAATTGAAACATGATGTTAACAATAATTTACTATGATTTCAGAGCGTCTTTTACAGGCCTCATTTTTTTCATAGAGTGTGATTACGATGAATGAAAATACAACAAAGTCGATAGTTTTTAGCATAATAGTCACGGCAATAACGCTGGTATTCTGCTTGTTTGCAGCCGAGGTTTTACTGCGTGTAAAAAACAGCGATGGGAAAAATTATCATATTGAGATGTGGAAATATTCACGTGATCTCAAGCAAGCATCACAAAACCCGATTCTAGGTCACGAGCATCTCCCCAGCAGCCAAGCCAAATTGCAAAATGTAATTATTCGCACCAACAAAAATGGAATGCGCGGGGCAGCAATTACGCCTGTTAAAAGTGGCCAGCGTAGAATTTTATTACTCGGCTCCTCGGCGACACTGGGGTGGGGAGTCGAAGAAGAAGAGACGATGTCCTCTCGTCTACAACTTAGCCTTGGAGAAGGGGCCGTTGTGATGAATGCTGGTATCGGTAATTATAATACCAAGCGATATGTTGAACTATTTTTAACCAAGAACAGGAATGTTACCCCAACAGATATTATTGTGAATTACTACCTCAATGATGCTGAAGTCCTTAAACCTGGAGGGGGGGGGTCCTCATTCGTAATAGTGAGCTTGCGGTTACTTTTTGGATTTTATTTAACCGTTTCTTCTCTAAAACCGGTGAGGATGTCCTCCTCAATCACTACAAAGCGATTTATGATCCTGAATTCAAAGGTTTGATAGAGATGAAACAATCGCTCAAGAACCTGGCCGATTACTCTAAACGTCACAACATAAACCTTATCCTTATGATGATGCCTGAGGTTCATGATCTAAAAAATTATAAATATCAATTTGCACATGATATTATGGCTAAGACTGCTAAGACATTAGGTTATAAATTTGTGGATGGGTTGCCCGCATTGCAGGATGTTAAATCAAGCCAGGATCTTTGGGCCATGCCAGGAGATCCACATCCAAACGCCCTGGCTCACAATCTATTCGCTGATGCTGTCTATCTTTTTTTGATGAATAAGAAATAACTCAGGTAAGTGCTTTTTACCTCCAACATATTTCTCTATGCATTTTTGCCAGCAGTGGTAGCTCTGTTTTTTGTTCTGGCGCGAGCGGATCACAAAACACGGATTGCAATTTTATTCTTAATCTTAAGTTCCTTTATTTTCTACGGCTATAAAAACCCCGCAAACATCACATTGTTGATGGGGTCTATTTTGGGCAATTTTGCACTCGCCTCTCAAATTCGTCGCCACCAGCAAAAAGCAGCTATTTTTATACTCGGGATTCTCTTCAATATTGGAATACTTGGCTACTTCAAATACACCAATTTTCTATTGGAGAATTTTAGTTTAATTTCTGGCGACAGTTATACCCCTCTTTCTATTGCTTTACCGCTGGCAATCTCATTTTACACTTTCCAACAAATTGCTTTTCTCGCCGATACCAAGAATGGAGAGATTGGGGCCGTTTCCTTTCGAGATTACATGTTATTTGTCACCTTCTTCCCTCAACTCATCATTGGACCGATTGTCCATCATAAAGAGATGATGCCTCAATTTTCTATGGCAAATTTTGGGCGTTTTAATTGGCAAAATTTTCAAACTGGATTTTGCTACTTAATGAGCGGGGTGATAAAGAAAGTTTTTCTATCTGATGCATGCGCACTGGTCGTTAACTCCGTGCATGGTGACATTGGCAATGGGGTGAGCATAGGGTTTGCTGATGCATGGGTTACCGCATTTGCGTTTTCACTCCAGATATATTTTGATTTCTCTGGTTATACTGATATGGCCATTGGAATTGCTAAAATGCTTGGCATTGACCTGCCTTTTAATTTCAACTCGCCCTATAAGGCTAGGAATGTCGGCGAATTTTGGCGACGCTGGCACATTACATTATCCCGATGGCTACGTGATTACCTCTATATACCATTAGGAGGCAATCAGTCGGGGTTTAAACGTACTGCGATTAATGCAGTTATTGTTTTTTTACTCGGCGGCCTCTGGCATGGTGCTGCATGGACCTTTATCGCCTGGGGATTGGTGCAAGGCATTGGGGTTGTATGGGCTCATTTGTTGAAAACATTGAAAATATGCCTTCCTACATCAATAGCCATTTTATTTACATTTATTTTCATCACTCTCTCGTGGGTATTATTCCGCGCTCAAAATTTGGAAAATGCGTTAGACCTTTATAAAGTGATGAGCGGCGTGCAAGGTTTTGACTTAACCTTGAGAGAGAGCATTAACCTACCAGTTATGGCAATCGGTGTAGTCATAATTTTCGGTTTGCCCAATTCACATACCCTAGTTCCATGGCTTCAAACACGTATAGCAAACCTTCCAACAGCGCCCGTTGTGGTCGTCATGGTAGTCTCTTGGTTAGCCCTCGCAGCTTTCGATCTCGATAGCTCGGCAGCTTTTATCTATTTTGATTTCTAATTGTATAATAAGGTCGAATAGAAGAAGGCCTCAATCAACCGCTAATCGCTCAAAAAAAGGAATTTAATGTTGGCAGATGGATGGAAATCGAGTAAGTCAACTTAAAGTTCTGGCGCCCTTCAGCCTAACTCTGTTAGCCAACTGTGAGAAATATCAATGATGATATCTTTTTTTATAGAATTTTTTGAATTTTTAAAAGCTCGAAAGAAATTTTGGTTAATGCCAATTATGGTGGTCATGTTTTTTCTTGGTGGGCTGATTTTACTGACCCAGGGCACTGCTGTCGCTCCGTTCATCTATACAATATTCTGAGTTTGCTGGGCTAGTGTAGAGGTGAAAATGGTAATAGATAATTCCCACGAGAAAATAGGTCGATCCGCTGAGATTAAAAGTGGTTCTAATCGTGCCTTTGGCGTTGTCTTTGCTATAGTCTTTTTATTGGTTGGCCTATTTCCACTTATAAAGGATGACCCTATACGTCCATGGGCTGTCATAACCGCCATAACTTTACTCGTAATTTCCCTTACCGTCCCAAGTATTTTATCACCGTTTAATTGGATCTGGTTTAAGTTTGGGCTCCTTCTCCACAGAATTATCTCCCCGGTCATAATGGGCATATTATTTTATCTAATAGTAACCCCAATGGCCCTTATTATGGGCATTTTAGGCAAACGCCCATTATCCCTCTCATTTGACAAAACGGCTAAGTCCTATTGGATCCATCGAGATCCTCCCGGCCCGGAGCCAAAATCAATGGAACGTCAATTTTGAAAAATAGGATTAAATGGGTGCTCTTTTTAAAAAAGGTAATTTTCATTGATCTACTTTAACTACATTTATATTTCTATTTTTTTAGAGAGAGTTTAATTTGCGTATTCTTGGAATTTCAGCCTTTTATCATGATAGTGCTGCTACGCTTATTGAAGATGGTAGAATCATTGCTGCAGCTCAGGAAGAGCGTTTTTCGCGAATAAAACAAGATGCCAACTTTCCAATAAGAGCTATCGAATATTGTCTGGACGAATCTGGCGGCGCTCTCACAAACATCGATTATGTTGCATTCTATGATAAGCCTTTTCTGAAATTTGAAAGGCTCCTGGAGACTTACCTTTCCTTTGCTCCCAAAGGATTCGAATCTTTCAACAAGGCCATGCCAATTTGGCTGAAAGAAAAGCTTTTTCAAAAAGATATGCTCCGAAAAGAGTTTAGAAAAGTCGATGCTAATTTTGACTGGCAAAACAAACTCCTTTTCACTGAACACCATCAAAGCCACGCCGCCAGTGCTTTTTTTCCCTCCCCATTTGAAGACGCTGTCATCTTAACCATGGATGGGGTTGGGGAATGGGCAACCACTTCAGTGGCAATAGGTTCAGCCAATAAGCTAAACGTCACCAAAGAGCTTCACTTTCCTCATTCTCTAGGCTTACTTTATTCTGCCTTCACCTACTATACGGGTTTTAGAGTGAATTCAGGAGAGTACAAAGTCATGGGCCTTGCACCTTACGGTGAGCCCGTTTACGCCCAGAAAATTTTAAATAATATCATTGATCTCAAAGAGGATGGTAGTTTCAGATTAGATCAATCCTATTTCGATTATTGCACGGGCCTGCGTATGACTAATGAAAAATTTGATCATTTATTTGGTGGACCAGCTCGTAAATCAGAAGACTTACTGACAGACCGTGAAATGAATTTGGCCGCTTCTATTCAAGCTGTAACAGAAGAGGTAGTTCTGCGCTTAACCCGATCCTTAGCGAAAGAAACAAATAGCAAAAATCTCTGCCTTGCTGGAGGTGTTGCACTCAACTGTGTGGCCAATGGCAAAGTATTAAGAGATAACGCATTTGAAAATATATGGATTCAACCGGCAGCAGGCGATGCGGGGGGCGCGCTTGGTGCGGCTTTAGCAGCCTATTATGTATATCAAAATCAGCCTCGCGAACGGACGGAATCTAGAGATACCATGCAAGGGGCGTATCTTGGCCCATCTTTTTCCGATGAGGATATTGTTGAAAGGCTAGAGAAAATTGGCGCGATCGTCGAGCGCCACAGCCTTGACGAGATGACAAACATTGCCGCCCAAGCTCTGGCAGATGGAAAAGCTGTCGGCTGGTTCCAAGATCGGATGGAATTTGGTCCAAGGGCTTTAGGAAACCGTTCAATATTGGGTGATCCTCGATCATCAACAATGCAGAAAACACTCAACCTTAAAATTAAATACCGAGAATCCTTTAGACCTTTCGCTCCCTCGGTCAGGCGTGAAGATGTCGCTGACTGGTTCGATATGGATACAGATAGTCCCTATATGCTGCTAGTCGCCGATGTAGCAAAGAAGCGCCAAATTAAAATGAGCGAAGCAGATCAAAAGCTATTCGGCATTGAAAAATTAAATGTTAAGCGCTCGGAAATACCTGCGGTCACTCATGTCGATTACTCAGCGCGGATTCAAACAATAGAAGCTGAAATAAATCCGAAATACCATACCCTTATCACCCGGTTTAAAGAACTGACCGACTGTCCTGTTGTCGCTAATACCAGCTTCAACGTCCGAGGGGAGCCAATCGTTTGCGCTCCGGAAGATGCCTTCTACTGCCTGATGGGTACAGAGCTAGATATGTTGGCTATTGGAAATTGTATCCTCAAAAAAGAATCCCAGAACCCAGAATTAAAGCTCGACTATAAGGACGCATTTGAACTGGATTAAAAAAATTCAGCGGGTACTGGCAAAGGGGAAATCTATTTTAACGGTTTTTCTTGGTTCTTATGACCTATGAGTATGAAGAATTGTAATCCCTCATGCCACTATGAGACATTGCCGGTTGGCCTTCACGTTGTAACAAACATACCCCGCGACAATAAACACCGGATGCCCCAAACGATTCTCCCACAAAAAATCCATCTCTGAGCAAGCTAACCGAACCAATTCCATATCTTCATCACACAAAGTTTTCCAATTCCGCTGATAAATTTTAACCCAGTCATTATCCAACTCCATAGAGAATGCCAGCGAAACCGAACATCGCCATCAGATGGAAAATCGTTCCGCAGAGCTGGGTTAGAGCCAGAAATTATTACTCACCACGTCATGTGACATACCGCTATCACTAAACTAGTCAAAGCTGGCGTCGATCTTCCGACTATTCAACGGATCAGTGGACACAAGACATTGGCAATGGTTCTCCGATACGACCATGTTCACGGCTCTCACGTCAATCAAGCCATTTTCTGTATTAGACTTAGCCTACCAGACCATAACTGGAACACCATTTCTCAAAAGCGTGGTAATTTGAAGGTGATAGGTGAATAACCAACTGACATGACCAAACCAGAATTACACACACGTCGGACACATACCGGTTCCAAACATAGCTAAGTCATTGAAAAGAATGGTAGTGACGGAGAGACTTGAACTCCCGACACCCGGATTATTATTCCGACGTACGAGTATATTATATAGTTTATATTCATTTATTTATGATACTTTTCTTATTTGTGTCTAAGTGATTATATCTAACTTTCAAATTTAATTTATTTATAAATCTATCTAATAAACGTCTAAGTTCCGCTAGTTATAGTTTTTATCTTAAAAAATATGTGTCTAAGTTCGTGTCTAAGTATTTCCACCAACAGGATATGTAGCTCCGCTATCAACTTAAGATAAAAAAACCTTTTGAGTGAATTCTTCTAGGTGGATATTTTTTCGATCCAGTAAAGTATAAAAATTAAATTTTTTTTGGTTGTTGACCTCGATCATTACCATTTTAATGGTATATTAACGCCGAAGTTATCAATATCAACAAAGGAGATTCAAATGTTTTCGAATGTAACAAACAAACAATTCTATTTTTTCATATTTCTATTCTCCGTGGCAACTATTCTTTTTCAATCTTCTGCTTTTGCAGCAGGTGACCATAAAATTTCTCTTATGGATCCGATATGGGATGGTAAAAAGATACCAAGTGGAATGCAATGCTCTAGGCAAGGGGGGAAAAATCCTCATACACCGAAACTTAAAGTTACTAATCTACCAAAAGGAACCTCATATCTTCGCATGGTCATTACTGACGAAAGTTACGGGGGTGAAGGATTTCACGGTATTTTTAAAATAGAGGTTCCGACAGGTGCGTCAGAAATCGTAATTCCGAGAATATATGAACAAACAGAACAATTGCCGGCAAGTATTGAACTAGAAAAAGGGAATGGAAGTCCTGACGGTGGAAAAGGTCATTATCTTCCACCGTGCTCTGGAAATGGCAATCACAACTACTTTGCTGAAATCCTCCCTTATAATGATAGTGACGAAAAACTAAAAGAAAATTATATCGACTTCGGCAGATATTAATACCACAACGATAATAATCGTATTTTAAATACTTCTTATTACACCCTCAATAAAAATTCGCCATTGAGGGTGTTTTTTTATAGGGAGGTTTTACGCAGACCCATCCCAGTTTTAGGGGTGAAAAGTATGGTAGCGGAGGAGAGACTTGAACTCCCGACACCCGGATTATGATTCCGATGCTCTAACCAGCTGAGCTACTCCGCCACAATAAGTCGTTATCTAGCACGACTATTACCAAAATAGTCCTCTTATTTAAGTTAAAAAGGACACCGGTGTATATTTTTTGACAACAGTTAAGTCAAGAGATTAAAATAGAGAAACTTAATAAATTTTATAAGATTAATTATCGCCGCCAACTTTAAAGTTCATACTTATTTTATGGAGATAACATAATACGTACTCACCAAATTGTCCATCAACACTGTCAGATTTCCTGGTTATCACTTTAATATCATTAGAAATTTCGTTCGTTAGCCCACCCGCAGGTTCAAAAGCCAAGCTTTATGTTTCTAATTCTTTAAATTGAGAAATCAATTTATTCTTCCCTTAGGTAATATTTTATTTTCAAGAGCCTACTCATTCTAATTTGGTCGCACAATCCACCCACCGCCAAGCATCCGTTCGTCATTATAAAAGACACAAGCCTGGCCTGGCGCAATGCCCGCATAAGGGGTATACAGAATTACTTCTCCACGACCCTCCCCTATTGAGCGTAATGTTGCTGGGAGTAGGGGGGTCATTGAACGAATTTTCACAGTAATTTCTATTACATCATCACTCAGAGGTTCATCGCCTAGCCAGTTTATTTCATTCAACACTATTGATTTTTGTAATAAAGCCTCTTTTGGCCCCACAGTTACGGTTTTTGTATTTGGGTCCAGCTTCAACACGTAAAGTGGATCGCCACCTCCTATATTTAAACCACGGCGCTGACCAATGGTAAAATTGATAATCCCCTCATGATCACCAAGAACAATACCCGCTTGATCTACAATTTTACCAGGAGAAATCGCATCAGGGCGCATCTTTTTTATAACGTCCGCGTAATTTCCATTGGGAACGAAACAAATGTCTTGGCTGTCTGGCTTATCTGCTACAGAAAGGCCAAGACGCTCGGCCTCTTCTCGAGTCTCCTCTTTGGTCATACCGCCTAATGGGAACCGTAAAAAATCCAACTGCTCTTGGGTCGTAGCAAAAAGAAAATAACTTTGATCTTTTAGTTGATTAGCACCACGATGAAGTTCAGATTTTTTTGTTCCAGAAATATACTGGACATAATGACCAGTAGCTAAAACATCCGCCTCGAGTTCTTTGGCTCGTGATATTAGATCACGAAATTTTACGGTCTGATTACAGCGCACACATGGAATAGGTGTCTCACCCGCCAGATAGGTGTCAGCAAAGTCTTCCATCACATCTTCACGGAAACGATCCTCGTAATCCAAAACGTAGTGTGGAAAACCCTTAGTATCAGCAACTCGCTTGGCATCATAAATATCCTGGCCTGCACAGCAGGCGCCAGGCCGTGCAATTGCATTACCATAATTAAAAAGCTGTAGAGTTATACCTATAACATCATACCCCGCCTCATACAGCAACGCCGCTGTCACAGAACTGTCGACACCACCCGACATAGCTACAACAACGCGGGTATCTTTGGGATCCTTATTTATTCCGAGACTATTCATTTTTTTTCTTCATATTAACTTTAATCTCTGCATTAATTTCTAACCTTATCTACTTAGCCGCGGAAAATACGGCTGAACCTTATTTTTATTTCCCTGTTATCCACTTTGGACATAAATTAAACACAGGATCTATACGACTTATTCTACGTTTAAACCCATCTGCCAAAAAGCAGTCTCCAATTTTGTTGCTTGATTGAATATTTTTGAAAGACTCTTGAAACGTCCTTCACCTCCTCGGTTACCCATTAGTATATCTAGCTGATCAATTTCAGCACTAGCTATTGCCTGATACTCATCAGAAGCATACATTTCAATCCAAGCGCCAAAAGGATTACTCCTAATTTGGTCCTTAAACAAATTACCAATTTCTGCATACCCGATTATACATGGGGCGAGTGCAACATGAAGGTCCAACAAATCACCAGACGAACCTTTTTCGAGTACGTAACGAGTATACGCCATGGTTTCAGCAGCCTCAGGTAACGCCTCCATATTAGACTCGCTTAAATCCCAGTCAGAGCAAAATTTAATATGAAGATCCATTTCAGTGTTGATTATCGCATTCAAACCATCAGTGGCCTGTCTAATATCTGCCAAATTATCAGATTTATACGCTGCTAATGCGTAAGCCCGGGCAAAGTGAATGAGAAATAAATAATCTTGGCTTAAATAGTATTTGAAACTCGATTCCTTAAGCGTTCCATTAGCGATCTGCTTCACGAATTTATGGCTGGTATAGGAATCCCAAATTAATTCGTTATCACCTTTAAGGCGTGCAAACAATGTCATATCATCAAGTTATGGGTCTCAGAAGGCAAAGTTATCACTAGGCCATCCAACTCCTCACTCATAAGAAGTTGGCAACTCAATCGAGATGTTCGAGTTAATCCATACGCTAAATCAAGCATGTCAGTCTCTTCCTCTTCCGCTGGTCGCATCCTTCCATACCACTCAGGATCAACAATAATATGACAAGTTGAACAAGCTAAAGAGCCTTCACAAGCCCCCTCGACATCAAAGTCATTAGCCTGCGCAATATCTAAAATACTCTTCCCTACTGGTGCATCCACTTCACGGGACAGTCCATTAAGCTCAATAAAAGTAATCTTAGGCATTATTCTTCAAATCTTTAACCCACACTAAAAGATTCACCGCATCCGCAGCGGCCCGTCTCATTTGGGTTATCAAACACGAAACTCGACTGCATACCATCTTCCACATAATCCATGGTAGAACCAAAAATATACATCATAGCTAAAGGATCCACGAATATGGTAACACCGTCTTGCTTGATAATATCCTCTAAAGGTTTCTGAGCGTCAGCATATTCCACGACGTAACTGTGACCATTACAGCCCATCGTCGTAACCCCAACACGCAAACCCAATACAGGCTTATCTGAGGCCCCCATTAATGTTTTAACCCGCTTAACGGCTGCATCCGTTAATGTGATAGAATTACCCTGAGTATCAGATATGGTCATTAGTACTTCCTAATCCTAAAATAATTTTATATTAAAAACTTAGAACATACCAAGCGCTAGTTTAGCATCTTCAGACATTTTATCCATATCCCACGCTGGTTCCCAAACTAAATAAACTTCGACCTCACCAGTGCCATCAACCGATGCAGCGGCATCCGCTACTTGTTGCGGCAGAATACCCGCAACAGGGCAACCCGGCGCCGTTAACGTCATCTGGATGTTAACACCACCACCTTGCGAAACATCAAGTTCATAAATTAAACCTAGTTCATATATATCTACAGGGATTTCCGGATCATAAACTGTCTTCAAAGCTTCGATGATTACATCTTTTGATCTGACAATGGTACCCTCTTCATACGGTTCCCCAGCCTTACCTACAAGCCCCCCATTTTCAATAATATCAGGATCAAGTCCTCCGCCATCAACTGGGGCACCGAACCCAGGAGATCCTGTGGGCCCATGAGGGCCCGTATCCGGTGTATAATTTGGTGGTAAATTATCATCATTCATAATTTTAATCTCATTCTGCTATTGATTATCACTTGAGACAGTGTGTTCGCCATGAACAGCCGCATTAATTGTGTGCCAAGCCAAAGTTGCACATTTAACACGCATTGGAAATTGCTTTACGCCAGATAGAACCATTAATTTCTCTATATCATCTTCAAATTTTTCAGGCGTTTCGCCAACTTCTTCGCCCTTACACATTTTATGAAAAATTCCAAACAATGCATCTACCTCAGAAATCTTTTTTCCTATGACAATATCTGTCATCATAGATGCCGACGCAACCGAGATTGCGCAACCACGGCCCTCAAATGCTGCATCTTCAATGTTTTGACATGCTCCAACTTTAACAAACACCGTCAACTTATCACCACACAATGGATTATTACCATTAGCCTCAGAGGTTGCATCCTCAGGATGGCGGAAATTGCGAGGATTTTTTCCATGATCTAAGATGACCTCTTGATATAGTTCGCGGATATCATCTTCCATTAGCTAAATATTTCCTTTACATAGTTTAAAGCATCAACAAGTTGATCGATATCATCTGTATTATTGTACATAGCCAGCGACGCTCGGGCCGTTGCAGCCAGTTCATAACGATCCATCAATGGTTGCGCACAATGGTGCCCTGCCCGAACAGCAACACCCTTGCTATCAATAATGGTACCAATATCGTGTGGATGCACACCATCCAACACAAAAGATATAATGGGAGCCTTATGATCGGCCTGACCAATAATCCGCAGACCATCAATCTGAGCAAGCTCATTAGTTGCATAAGTTAACAGCTTGCTCTCATGGTTCGCTATTTTTTCAAGACCAATACTTGTCACATAATCAATTGCAGTAGCCAAGCCAACTGCTTCAACGATTGGTGGTGTACCAGCCTCGAACCGAGCCGGAGCTTCGCGATAAGTTGTTTTTTCGAATGTTACATTTTCAATCATATCACCACCACCTTCGTAAGGTGGCATCTCGTTCAAGAGATCAAGTTTGCCCCACAGAACCCCAATTCCAGAGGGACCATACAACTTGTGGCCCGTGAAAGCATAAAATTCGGCATCTAAATCTTGAACATCCACACTCTCATGAACTATCCCCTGACAGCCATCTATTAATACATGTGCGCCAATATTATGAGCCTGCCGAACAATTTCCTTAATGGGAAGAATTGTACCCAAAACATTAGACACTTGTGTTACGGCAACTAATTTAGTTTTTGAACCGAGTAATTTTTCAAACTCTTCCATTAAAAAATTACCGCGGTCGTCGATCGGTACAACCTTGATTTCAATTCCAATAGCATCTCTCAACAATTGCCAAGGCACAATATTGGCATGATGCTCCATATGACTGATAATAATTTCATCACCAGCACGCAAGAATGTGCGACCATAGGAATACGCTACCAAATTAATTGCAGCCGTAACATTTCGTGTAAATATAATCTCATCTGGTGTTTTTGCATTTAAAAAATTTGCAACTGTTATGCGTGCATTTTCATAATTGTCGGTTGCCAGTTGGCTCAAAGTGTATGCGCCCCGATGAACGTTTGCATATTCAGATCGGTAAGCCCGATCCATTCTATCTAATACCTGGATGGGCTTTTGCGCAGAAGCACCGCTATCCAAGAATGCTAGAGGATAACCATTTATTTCGAGACTTAGAGCAGGAAAATCTGCGCGCACAGAACTAACATTATAATCTATTTCGCTATCGAGCTTTAAAATCATATTTGAAGCAGTCATTCTATCGACCCATCCATTCCGAAATTCTATTTATAAAAATACCTCTAAAATCCTCATCAACCCCCGAATCTATTGCGTCTGTTAGAAAACCTTCAACAAGCATTGAGCGGGCCAAGGCATCTGATATACCACGCGACCGAAGGTAAAAGAGGGCTTCTTCATCCAACTCACCTGCAGTAAAACCATGGGCGCACTGCACGTCATCAGCATAAATTTCGAGTTGCGGTTTAGCATCAATTTCAGCATCATCAGAGAGTAGCAAGGTTTTATTGCTCATGCGCCCATCAGTGCCATCGGCGCCATCGGCCACAATAATTGACCCTTGAAAAACACCACGCGCCTTATCGTCTAATGCCCCTTTATAACTTTCATTGGAGGTCGTATTAGGTACCAAATGTTCAATCAGCGTTGTATGATCCATGTGCTGGTTAGCACAGGCGATATAAACACCATTGAGATTAGTATGTGCACCCTCGGCCTGACAAGCTACATGAACTTCGCTGCGGCTCAGGCGACCCCCTACCGACAAGATAAAACTATCGTAGGTTGCATCTTTACCAATCCTGGCATTAACAGTTGATAAGTTAACACCCCCACTACCATCTTCTAACATGCGATAATGTTTTACGTAAGAACCACCATCAACTATGAACTCAGAAACATTGTTAGAAAAATAAGTATCATCTCCAATTCCAATATGCCGTTCTAAAATAGTCAGACTCGAGTTATTTTTTGCTACGATTAAATTACGCGGATGATAACTTGTATTTCCACTACCTTGCGATACGTATACCACCTCAATGGGTTTATCCAATATTGCGTTTTCGATCAATACAACAAGCCCATCATCAATAAACGCTGTATTAAGGGCCAAGACCGGTAAATCCTCAACTGAGCCAATTTGACCAAGGTAACCCTCAATCAGAGCTGGCTCAGTAGCAAGCACCTCAGATAGAGACAACACCTTTATACCTTCACCAAACGGACCAATTGCCGAGAGGCCTTTATCAAAACAACCATTAACGAATACTAATTTATGAGTTTCAAGACCTGCCGGCAACCAATCCAAATCCACCTGATCTACATCCAAAACGCCGTTATTGCCATTACCTATATTATCTAGCACCTTAAGACTTGTATATTTCCATTCCTCAACATTAGGCGTTGGCAAACCATTAACCGAGAAATTTTCAAGGCCACTTTTTCGCAATTGTTCAAGCCAGGGTTCAGAACAAGAAAACTCTATAGCTTTGTTCTGTTTAATAAAAGTCTGGCTGGATTTTGATAGGTTTCCCATATTTAAGCCGCTGCCTCTGCATAACGTGCATAACCATTTTTTTCTAATTTAATAGCTAGCTCCTTATCACCAGTATCTACAATTTTCCCGTCAGCGAGCACATGCACTACGTCAGGAACAATATAATCAAGTAAACGTTGATAGTGCGTAATTACAAGCATACTGCGCTCCGGTGATCTTAATGCCGTAACACCTTCACCCACGATACGGAGGGCATCCACATCCAGACCACTATCAGTCTCATCCAATAAGGCTAAAGTAGGCTCAAGCACTGCCATTTGAAGCACTTCTGCACGTTTTTTCTCACCACCTGAAAATCCAACATTGACAGCTCGCTTTAACATATCATCACCAATGTTTAGAACCTTAGTCTGACGGCGAACAAACTTTAGAAAATCCATCGCATCAAATTCACTTTGACCACGATATCGCCTAACAGAGTTTACCGATGCTTTCAGAAAATTCATCGTCGATACGCCTGGAATTTCTACCGGATATTGAAACGCCAAGAAGACCCCTTCGCCGGCGCGTTTTTCTGGTTCCATATCAAGTAAATTCTTACCTTGATAGAGAACCGTACCACTCGTAACCTCATAGCCTTCACGACCCGAGAGAACATAGGAAAGCGTAGATTTACCGGCTCCATTAGGCCCCATAATCGCATGAACCTCTCCTGATCCTATAGTCAAATCAAGACCCTTGAGAATTTCTACCTCACCAACTCTGGCGTGAAGATTTTTAATTTCTAACATTAATTTTTTCTTTCCAATACATTTTAACCAACACTACCTTCTAAACTAATCCCAACTAGCTTCTGAGCTTCAACAGCGAATTCCATAGGAAGTTCTTGCATTACATCACGACAAAAACCGTTAACTATCAAAGCAACAGCATCTTCTTCCGAGATACCGCGTTGGCGACAATAGAACAATTGATCGTCAGCAATTTTAGACGTTGTCGCTTCGTGCTCAATCTTAGCTGACTTATTACGGCTTTCAATATAAGGTACCGTATGAGCTCCACATTCCTTACCTATTAACAACGAGTCACATTGCGTATAATTTCTAGACCCTTCTGCCTTCGGCATCATCTTAACCAGCCCACGATAGGTGCTTTGCGATTTACCGGCTGAGATACCCTTCGCAATGATCTTAGAACTTGTATTTTTACCCAGATGGATCATTTTGGTGCCGGTATCAGCCTGTTGGTGGTTATTGGTGATAGCCACTGAATAAAACTCGCCAACTGAATGATCACCTTGCAAAATACAGCTTGGGTATTTCCAAGTAATTGCAGAGCCTGTTTCGACCTGTGTCCACGACACCTTGGCGTTCCGACCTCGGCATGCCGCACGCTTAGTAACAAAGTTATAAATACCACCCACACCATTTTCATCACCTGGATACCAATTTTGAACGGTAGAATATTTAATATCTGCATCATCAAGAATAACCAACTCAACGACGGCCGCATGAAGTTGATTTTCATCACGCATCGGCGCTGTGCAGCCTTCAAGATAACTCACCTTGGATCCTGCATCAGCAATTATTAATGTGCGTTCAAATTGCCCAGTATTTGACGCGTTGATCCGAAAGTAAGTTGAGAGCTCCATCGGACAGTTGACCCCTTTTGGAATGTAAACAAAAGAACCATCTGTAAAAACAGCAGAATTTAGAGTGGCAAAATAATTATCGGAATAAGGAACAACCGAACCAAGATATTGCTTTACAAGATCTGGGTGTTCTTTTACGGCTTCTGAAATGGGGCAAAATATTACGCCTTCCTTTGATAAGGCCTCTTTAAAAGTTGTTGCGACGGAAACACTATCAAACACAGCATCAACGGCAACATTCTTAACACCAGCCAGCACTTCCTGTTCGTGAAGTGGGATACCAAGCTTTTTATACGTATCTAATATCTCAGGATCCACATCTCCAAGGCTATCGGGCCCATCGTCCATCGATTTTGGTGCGGAATAATAGTATGAATCTTGGTAGTCAATTGGCGGATAACCTACCTTAGCCCAATTGGGTTCTTTCATAGTCAACCAATGTGCATATGCTTTTAATCGCCAATCGAGCAACCAACTCGGCTCTTCTTTCTTGGCGGAAATAAACCGTATAATGCCCTCGTTAAGACCTTTAGGAGCTTGGTCGGACTCAATATCGGTCACAAAGCCATATTTATATTTTTCAACTAATTCAACTTGATCAACTGTTTCTGTAACTGCTACCATTTATCCTACTCTATTCTTTATTCTGCCGCATCTACCAACAAAATTTGCTGGTTTTTACGTATGTTTCTAATTTCCTCAATCAGCCGGTGGGCTGCATAATCAACTTCTTCTTCTAATGTAAACCGTCCAATTCCTATTCTTAAACTACTTTCAGCCAAATTAGTCGAGGTTCCGATCGCCTTTAAAACATAGGACGCTTCAGAAGAAGCCGACGAACACGCAGACCCGGAAGAGAACGCCAGATCAGGTAGTGCAGCCATTAAGCTTTCTGCATCAACACCTTCAAGACTTACGTTCAAGTTGCCCGGAACACGATGGTTCATACCCCCATTTACATGCAATCCAGATAAATTATCATCTAAATTGCTCAACAACCCATCTCTCATCTGCTTAAGACGTTTAGCCTCGCTCTCAACCTCGGCCCCAGCCAATTCACAAGCTTTACCAAAGCCAACACAGAGCGGCGTCGGCAGAGTTCCAGGTCGGATAGACTTCTCTTGACCGCCGCCACTAAACAGCGGTTTAATTTTAACTCTAGGTTTTTTAGTTAGGTATAGCGCTCCACATCCCATCGGCCCATATGCTTTATGGCCTGTTATACTCATCAAATCTATGTTCATTGCCTTTACGTCTAATGACATTTTGCCCAATGCCTGGGCAGCGTCTGTATGTAAAAGGACTTCATGCTCATGGCATAACTTACCAATTTCCGCTATCGGCTGCACAGTACCCAATTCATTTTGCACAGTCATGATCGAGACTAACACTGTATCATCAGTGATAGCATCTCTTAGGCTACTAATATCTATTAACCCATCGGAGCCCACTTCTAGAAAAGTTACGCGGGTCCCCTCACTTGCAAGTTCATTAGCAGAATCTAAGATACAGGGATGTTCCGTAACACATGTAATTATGTGGTTTTTCTTCTCTCTATAAAAGCGAGTAATACCTTTAAGGGCGATATTGTTAGCCTCTGTTGCCCCAGATGTAAAATAAATTTCCTCCGAAGAGGCACCTATAGCACCGGCGACTTGCTCACGCGCCAACTCAACAGCGTCAGAGGCTTCCCACCCATAGTAGTGGCTGCCAGAATGTGGATTACCAAAACTATTACTGAAATAAGGTAACATCGCATCAACCACACGCGGGTCCGTCGGGGTAGTCGCATGATTATCTAAGTACACTGGTTTACTTCGTATTTTATTTGGTAACATTAGGCAACTTCCATAAACTTACTAGCATTTGCACTCAAATAAATCTTTTCCCATTCTTGGACAAAATAATCAACATCATCCATAGTGTTTACGTTACCAAGACTTATCCTGATCACATTTGAAGCAACACTATTATCAATGCCCATAGCCCTCAACACATGAGAAGGTTGAACCTTACCCGAAGAGCAAGCAGAACCTGCACTGATCATGATTCCTTTAAGGTCAAATTTCATAATTTGAGTTTCACTACTCACGCCCGGCATAAAAATACAGCTTGTATTGGGCAATCGGTCAACATTTCCGCCAAATATAATTATTCCCGGTGCTATTCTTTTGATAGACGACTCCAATGCATCCCGTAATTTTCTAGTCTTGGCAACATGCGAACGGCTCTCTACAAACTCTACTGCAACACCAAAACCAGCTATCCCTGAAAGATTTTCCGTGCCGGCTCGTCGACCCCGCTCTTGACCACCACCTCTCATTAGGGAATTTAATTGAACTTCTTCATTTACAATTAACGCTCCAATACCTTGAGGCCCTCCGATTTTGTGAGCTGATAAGCTGATAAAATCTACGCCAAGCTCCTCCCTATCCAACTTAATTTTACCACACGCTTGTACGGCATCAGTATGGACCAATGCCCCATATTTTTTTGCAATTTTTGACACTTCAGCAACAGGCTGGATAACTCCAGTTTCATTATTAGCCAACATTATGGAAACTAAAACTTGCCCTTCAGTTTTATCAAGCCGCTTTTCAAAAGCCACCAGGTCAATTATTCCATTTTCATCTACTGCAAGGCACTCAATATTTTCAGCTGCATCCAATACAGAATCATGCTCAACCGTAGAAGCCATGATGTGTTTACATTTAATCCCACGAAGAACCAAATTATTAGCTTCGGTACCACCACTTGTAAAAACAACCTCAGATGCGCGTGCTCCTACCAATTTAGCAATTTTATCGCGTGCATCTTCAACCTTTTGACGCGCTAACCGGCCAGCAGCATGAATTGAAGACGCATTGCCACCAACAACCAAGGTATCAGAAATCATATTAGCAACGCCAACCGTCATTGGTGTCGTCGCATTATGATCAAAGTAAACAAATTGGTTCATTAAAATATTCCCAAGTTACTCTGCAGCATGATAATCAGTTTCCTGCAAAATTGATGTGCTACAATCTGTGATAAAACTCGGTGGAAATAAATGCCTTCCACTTGTACCAACAATTTTATTATTAACAACATCGGCTAATGAAACAGAGCTCAAATATAGCAAAATCTGATTACCCAACTCAGACCACAAATCATGAGTGAGGCAGCGTGAATTATCAGCAACACAGCCTTTCGACGAGCCTACTGAACAGCGCGTTGTCTGAATTGGCTCATCAACAGCAATCATGATATCGGATATTTTGATTTGATCGGCACCACGAGCCAATAAATAACCACCGCCTGGCCCGCGAACAGATTTTACTTGTGCACCTTTTCTTAATTTGCCAAACAGTTGCTCCAGATAAGAAACAGAAATATCTTGCCTGAGCCCAATATCAGCCAACGCGACAGGTGTATCTTTATTTTGACAGGCCAAATCTACCATTGCCATTACTGCATATCTGCCTTTGGTACTAAGTTTCAAAGTTATTCTCCTGTTCTCATGTTTTCACTTAGAAAATTCTCTAAATTATTTAATTACCAGATCTTGATATTTTATTTTTTTCTTCATTTTCTATTTCAGCATTATTATTCGCTAATTCAGTCTCTAGTTTGATCACCCGCTCCCCTAATATATTTAGTTGATGGCGTAAACTTTCAAAACTACGAGCGATCGGATCCGGCAGATCATCTACTGGCGTGCCGTAGGCACAAAATTCATTTTCAAGCGCCTTATCCCTTCCCATTACAATTTTAGCGGGTATGCCGACCATCGTAGCGCCTTGAGGGACGTCTTGTAGAACAACAGCATTTGCACCTATACGGGCACCGCTACCAACATTCAAAGGCCCTAAAACTTGTGCGCCCGAACCAATAATAACTCCATCTCCGATTGTTGGGTGCCGCTTACCTCTCTCCAATGAAGTTCCACCCAAAGTAACTCCCTGATAAAGCGTGACATCATCTCCAACCTCGGATGTTTCTCCAACTACAACACCCATGCCATGATCAATAAAAAACCGTTGGCCAATTTCAGCGCCTGGATGAATTTCTATACCCGTTATAAAGCGACCTAAATTAGAAATTAGGCGGCCTATAAGATAAAATTTTCTTCGCCAAGCAAGATTTGCGAACCTGTAAAAAAGAATTGCATGATACCCCGAATAACACAGAATTACTTCAATGCGGGAGCGAGCAGCTGGATCACGAACCATGTAGGAATCAACATCTTCCGTTAGACGCCCAAAAAAAGTATCCTTCATTCAATTAATTTCCGTGCATTATTTCATTTAACGTATTAAAAAGCTCTTCTCGAATATGAAGCTCAATTAAAATGCCGTTTTTAATTTTAAGTTTCGATTTGTATATAGTATTCCTGAGTAAACTAGTCAAGTATTGAGAAAAAACATAAGTAATAAGCCATATTATAGCATAGTAAATTTATATATACGCACACTTTTAACCCATATTAAATAGGCAAATTATAAGAACCATGCCGGATGTAATTTTCAATGGACCAGATGGGCGCTTAGAAGGCAGATACCATCAAAGCAATCAAGTTGATGCACCAATAGCTATTGTGCTTCATCCTCACCCACTTCATGGCGGGAATATGAATAATCGTATTGTTTATACTATGTATAACGCTTTTTTAGATAGAGGGTTTTCAGTCTTACGATTTAATTTTCGAGGAGTGGGCCGTTCCCAAGGAGTTTTTGACGGTGGGGTTGGAGAATTGAGTGATGCAGCTTATGCCTTTGACTGGATGCAGCAATTTAATAAAAATAGCCGTTATTGCTGGATTGGAGGCTATTCTTTTGGCGCGCTAATCTCTATGCAATTAATGATGCGGCGACCCGAGATTGAGGGCTTCATATCTGTTTCACCACCCGCCAATACCGAGGACTTCTCATTTCTTGCCCCCTGCCCATCTTCAGGCCTAATTTCCCACGGCGACTCTGACGATCTAATCCCTATTGAAACAGTATCAAAGCTAGCATCTAAACTTGGAGCACAGAAAAACATTGAAGTTAAATTTACAGCCATAAAAGGTGCAAACCATTTTTATAAAAATAAAATAAACCTCTTAAATACAGAAATTTGTCGATACCTAGATGAATCATTAGCGCCTAAGAAAGAGGAAAAAGCTGACAAAAAAAAATCAAAAAAGAAATAAACTTATTATTGGCTATAAAAATCACCCCCACTTAATTCTGTAACTACACCCGTGGTATTGGGAAAGCTTAACGGAAGGTTTAGAATAGAGCGGACGGCCAAAAAAGCAAAGGCTTGCGCTTCTAAAGCATCACCATTCCAACCAACGTCTTCAACTGGTATCACTTTAGTCCTAAGACGTCTTGATAACTCGTCCATCATAAATGAATTGTGGCGTCCACCTCCAGTTACCAGCCACCGTTTAGGAGAATCAGGCAAATACTTTAAAGATCGAACTATTGCCTTAGTAGTAAAGGCAACCAGTGTTGCCGCTGAATCTTGAATTGATAACTTTGCATTATTAGAAAAATTAAATTCATTTCGATCAAGGGATTTGGGGGGTGCCTCATTAAAATACGAGTGGTCTAATAAAGCGGTTAAGACGTCTTTATTAACTCTCCCCTGCCGAGCTACTCTACCATCGGCATCAAAAGATTTTCCTAGCTTTCGTTTTATCAAGTCATCGATCAGTGCGTTTCCAGGTCCAGTATCAAATGCGAGCAAGCAAGCATCACTGATAAAACTTATATTCGTGACACCTCCAATATTAACAATCATGGTAGGGTCTGAGTTTTTTTTCACTAACGCCCGATGATAAATTGGCGTTAAGGGAGCACCCTGCCCGCCGGCATTAACATCCGCACTTCTAAAATTATTCACAACCGAAATGCCAAGCAGTTTTGCCAACAGCGCACCATCCCCAATCTGTAATGTAAAATGTTCTTTAGGATTGTGGTGGATTGTCTGACCATGAAAACCAATAATATCAATTTCTGAACTTAAAAGGTCATATTTAGAAAATAAATCCTCAACAAGCTCTGCATGTAAGTATGTAAGGTCTTTTTGTAGAGCTAGTGGTATTTTTTTATTGCCAAGTTCTGCTCTTAAACGATTCTTAAATTTATCACTAAATTGCTTAGTCTCAAAAGCACCAAAATGTTTAACAGTGTGACCATCAGTTTTTATAATAGCAGCGTCAATTCCATCTAAAGAAGTCCCACTCATTAACCCGAGAGCTGTATATATCCTGCGCTTAAACATAAATCCCACTATATTGACAAAATTTTTAATAATTAAAATTACATATAGCTAATAAATTGTGGCCCAAGCGTGATTATGCTACATGATCCTGATAAATATTTGGCTAAAAATGATCCTGCTCTTTAAATATCATTTCACAACTTACAGTGAGAGTGCTTAACAAATCATGGTTAATTATAATTCAGAATTTTTAAATGTAATTACAAAACGCGGTTTTCTTCATCAATGCACAGATCTTGAAGCATTGGACAAACGCGCTTCATCGGAAGTTATACCTGCCTATATTGGCTTTGATTGCACAGCTTCCAGTCTCCACGTAGGCTCTCTCCTACCAGTAATGCTACTCAGATGGCTTCAGAAAACTGGACATAAACCTATCGTGCTTATGGGCGGTGGTACCACTAAAATTGGTGACCCATCTGGTAAAGATGAGAGCCGTAAGCTGTTAACAGAAGAAAAAATTAATTCTAACATGGAAGGTATTAAAACTATTTTTTCTAAATACCTTAATTTTGGTAAGGGTCCAAGCGACGCCGTAATGGTGAATAATGCCACCTGGCTAGATGAGCTAAATTATATAGACTTTCTCAGAAGCTACGGACCTCACTTTACTATCAACAGGATGATGACTTTCGATAGTGTGAAACGACGACTTGAACGAGAACAAGCTCTAACCTTTTTAGAATTTAACTATATGATCCTCCAAGCATACGATTTTCTAGAACTTTCAAGACGTAATAAGTGCATTATGCAAATGGGAGGATCAGATCAATGGGGCAACATTATTAACGGTGTGGAGCTTGGCAGACGCTCAGATAACAAGCAACTTTTTGGACTCACAACACCGCTGATGACAACATCATCGGGGGCCAAAATGGGGAAAACAGCGGCAGGTGCGGTCTGGCTCGATGCGGAGCAATTGTCAGTCTACGATTTCTGGCAATACTGGCGTAACACAGAGGATGCGGATGTGGGCCGATTTATGCGCCTATTCACAGAATTACCACTTGATGAAATTAAAAAATTAGAAGCTCTAGAAAATGCAGAAATAAACGAAGCAAAAAAAATTCTAGCTGATGAAGTAACAAAACTTTGCCATGGAGAAGCAGCGGCAAAAACGGCCTCCACAACTGCCGTGGAAACTTTTGAAGGAACCGGTATCAGCACCAATCTCCCTACACTTGAAGTATCAAAAAATGATCTTAAAGCTGGCTTTACTGCATTTGACCTATTCCGCCAAGCAGGTTTAGCAAACTCAAATGGCGAAGCAAGAAGGCTTATAAAAGGTAATGGGGCGCGACTTAATGATGTTATAATTACTGACGAGACTCAATTAATTTCCTCAAAAGATAAAGATCAAAAAAATCTGATAAAACTATCTGCCGGAAAAAAACGCCACGTACTAATTCGAGATATTGACTAATTTGTAGTGAGCTCTTTAATGGGCTCATCAAATATTCTAAATAATTGTCTCAAAAAACCAGGAGCCAGCACTGAAAGTGGGTTGGTTGATATATCGGGATCCTTAGGGTTGCCGGTCATTGTATAATTTGCAGCGAATACACCACCATATTTTTCACCTCCCGATAATATCGCTCCTATAATTGGGATACGGGTCAGCGCTGTATTTAGCATATAGGCAGGTACTATGGTGCCTTTAAGATTCACAGTTTCCAGTTTAGAATTAATTTTCCCCGTTGCCGTCATACCCAATGAAAGACCTGAAACAGATGCATCCTTTACTATTATAATATCCTTTCTGCTTTCAAAGGGGGCATCTAGCCTGCTAAATCCTATACCTACACCGCCCAAAAGCTCGTCCACAATACCAGTAATTGAAGCTACGTTAAGTAAATTTGCCAATATAGGAGCATTGATTACACGAAAATCATCAATTTTGGCGCGACCGGAGAATTTACTCTCTGGTAACATTCCATCATATTCACCACGAAGGTATAATTGCCCACCAATCAAGTTATCATAGTAGTCAAAAATCTTAAGTATAGAACCCGCATTTTTTGCCTTTATCCGAAGAGACCTTTTACCATTTTTGGGAATCAGTGTAATATCGAGAGCCTTATTTACGCCTCGGCCACTTTTGATATCCGCTGCTTTCCATACCAAACCGTCAAAAGAAATTATGCCATTAACATCCATAAGGCTCTTATTGGGATAAAGCTTTATCGCGTCTAGATTAAGATGAAAGGTGAGAGGCATACCCCTTACTTTTTCCGCAACCAGATCTTCGCTGGCCATCCACTCTATTAAATCTAACTCCTTACCTGACACATGAATATTCCATCCTTCATTCTCAGGATCACTGTGTGGAGCTAAAATAGCCTTAATATCTGTCTGGCCAAAGTTTATGCGATTTATAACAACTTGATTAAGCGCACCATCATTTTTGAACGACGCATTGGCATTTAAGTTAAGTCCACCACCTTTATAATTAATCATAGAAATAGATTTGAATTCATCCCTTAAAAACGCGGCAGCAATAAATGCACTGGCTGCTACTTTTTTTGGCTTATACCAGCCCATCCTTGGAAGAGTGATCAACGTGTCTTTAAGATCAAGGTTAGCTTCAAGCTCTCCGGAGCCGTCTTCGCTCACCTTCACTGAAACATCTGCGCCAATCAAACCATTCGTATAAGTTTTATTAAAAGGCGGGAAATTTAATTTAAGCTTTTCACGCCAACTTCGATCCCCAACAGTTGCCTTGAGCCGGTATTTACGACGATATTGCCCCATGTTGATAAAATTTTCATGCCACTCCACCTCAGTTTCAACACCCGAAAGTTGCCCGGTGCCCTTGATCGACATACTCTCATTATCCGCGGTTAAAATGAGATTTCCGTTTGTTAAGTTAAGGTCGAGGCCGATTTTTGGAATACTTACTTTCTTTAAAACAGCTTCGGTGGACACTTTTATTTTATCCAAGGTTAAATTTCTTTCTAGCAAGAAATTTAAATTTATTTTCGACGTAAAATCTCCCTTAATAAGACCGGGGGCAAATCCAATGGACTTCACAAGTCTAAACGGTTTGCTATCGGCAATTTTAATAATTGACCCTAATGATCCGTCAATTTCAAGTTGCACATCTGCATGTTGATCAACTTTATCAAGATCAGTGAGCGTTACGTGACCATTTCGGATCAATAAACCACCTGATTTCCCATTCATGATTTCTATGTCAACATTGTCGCCGTCAAACTTTATTTTTCCTTTTCCATCAGTAATCTTAGGCATTGGAGTTAAATAATTGACCGTCATATTCTCATAATCCAGAACTCCCTGAATTGTTGAAACTGCAAAGCCATTCGTCTGACTATAATGTCCTGTTATATTTACTTTTACTGAAGGAATAATACCGCTAACTAAACTCTCAGTCGTCCATTCTCTTGCAGGAGCAGCCAACTCTTTAGGCCAAACCGTTAATATCTGATTAATAGAAAGGTCACTAGATTTTCCATCTAACTCAAAAGAAATTTTATCATTAAATTTTTGGATAGTTGCTGATGCCGTTACTGTTAATTCTTTAGTAAAAAAATTTACTTTTTCAACTGTAAGTCGGTTAAAATCGAAGTCGTAATCACCTGATAAAGATATTTTCCTGCCTGGCCACTCATGATTGAACGGCACAGGTAATTTTAATGCACCATCTTTATCCAAGTTCAACGTTAAATTTTCAATCTGAAGTCGTTGTGCCGCCTTATCATATTGACCAAGAAATTTCATTTCCTCCACTATAACACTGGCCCGCGTGGGTTCTGAAAATACAATCTGGCCCCTACCACTTGACATATCAAATTTAAATTTATTAATTTCTCCACTCTTTGTAATAACGAGGTCTACGTCTCCGCTCAGAGGTAAGTTAAAATGTTTTAACGCAGTAAATTCTGAAAAAAGTGGCGATACTACAGCTGGATTAAGATCAGAAAATCCAACAGTGACCCTAGCCACGCTTTTATCAATATCATAATAACCTCTCAGATTAATGGCCGCTGTTTCGCTAACCAACGAATCGCTAGATTTTAGATCGAGTTCTGCAGATACGCTTACTTTTCCCTCTTTCTTAGTGAGGACCAAATCGGTCTCAGGGGCTCTCCATTTTCCACCAAACTGACGATCATCAATCATGACATCTGCACTAATAATATCTATCTGACGCAAATAGCCAAGAGATTGGCTAATATCTATTGGGGATAATAATTGACCAATAATTCCGTCAATTAAATTTTTATTTATGGCTTGCCCATCCTCATTATCACCCACGAAATTGGTTACCCCTAATTCCAACTTGCCAAATTTCGTCCGAACAATATTTAAACTAGGGCCAAATATCGTTATATTTTTAAGTCCTAATTCACCCTTTAATAGTGCTTCACCACTCAAAGAAATCGCCAACTCGGGGATCATGGCAATTACTTGACCACCAGCCGAAACTGCTCGAATACCATGTAATTTTATACTGAGGTTCTGGTCCTTTTGGACCCAGCTTAGATTTGTATCTTGCAGTTTAATTTCAAAACGATTATCGCTAAATTTAAATGCTGATTCAAAATAAGGAGTCAGAAACGAAAGCGATATTGGCCCAACATTAAGGCGCCAAAATATAATTCCCAAAAATACAGAGAACCCGATTGCAAGAACACCAATTAGTTTAACAAAACTGCGGAATATCCGCTTAAACAATTTCTCATCTCCATTTAATTTCTATTTACTATTTTTTTATAGTATTTACCAAAATTTAATCTCCACCTCTACTTATAACTAGAGGTAACTAAGACCCATTACCATTCGTAACAAGACAGATTCAAGGTTAACTTACCTCAATACGTGCTGCGAGCGCTGCCACCATAAACATATCGAGATCCCCATCAAGAACCCCCTGTGTATTTGAAGTCTCCACCTCAGTTCTTAAATCTTTGATCATTTGGTATGGTTGCAAGACATACGATCGAATTTGATGACCCCAGCCAATGTCCGTTTTAGCGTCATGTTCTGCTTGAGCAACATCTTCACGTTTCTGCAACTCTACTTCAAACAAACGGGCCCGCAACATTTCATATGCTGCGGCACGGTTACGGTGCTGCGACCTATCATTTTGGCACTGGACAACTATGTTAGTAGGTATGTGAGTAATTCTGATAGCTGAATCCGTTTTATTTATATGCTGTCCACCGGCACCAGATGCTCGATAAGTATCAATACGCAAATCTTTTTCTTCCAACTCAACTATAATATTTTCATCAATCACAGGATAAACCCAAACGGAAGCAAAACTTGTGTGACGACGAGCGCTAGAATCAAACGGTGATATCCGCACTAGGCGATGCACGCCACTTTCAGTTTTAAGCCAACCATAAGCATCGGCTCCATTTACACGCAACGTTACTGACTTAATACCTGCTTCTTCTCCAGAACTTTCTTCAAGCCACTCAAGCTTATAGCCATGTTTATCTGCCCATCGACTATACATTCTTAGCAGCATAGCAGCCCAATCTTGCGCTTCAGTGCCCCCTGCTCCTGGATGAATCTCAATATAGCAATCATTAATATCCGCTTCACCAGATAGTAGAGCTTGGACACGTGCTATTTTAACTTTTTCACTTAATTCTTGAATAGCTCGTTCAGCTTCGCGAACAATTCCAACATCTTCTTCTAAGATACCAAGCTCAAGAAGTTCAACATTATAGCTTAAACCATTAGCGATTTCATCAACCGCCCTCACCCCATCTCCAAGTTTTGTATGCTCTCTCATGAGGCCTTGTGCTTTTATAGGAATGTCCCAGAATGTTGGGTCTTCTATTAGAAAGTTTAATTCATCAATTCGCCTAACAGCGTTATCATAGTCAAAGTCGCCTCCTTAGCAGCTTTATTGACTGCCCAATCTCAGACACTTGATTTTCGATTTCTACACGCATTAAAATTACTCTCCTGAGGATTCACACAGATTATTTTTAACCGTTTCACCAAATATCTACAAGGCTTCACCTCTAAATTTAGCGATTTAATTGGAAAATATTAGTTCAGTGTTTAAAGCAAAATTAGGTCAATAAAGACCGCCTATACCAACCGTTGGCAAAGATTTTAGCATATTTTCGTATCCATCCAGAACGCGTGTTTCACCCTTTGGTACAGTTCCCGGTTTAAAGGCTTCTAGTATAATGCGCCTGTCACCTGGCCGAGCAAGCCTTCCCGTTTCCGCATCCACGCGCACTAAGCGTATACCTGGCGGAATACGGAAGGGAATTGACGGCTTATTAGATAGAGCATTTTTCATAAATTCTTTAAATATTGGAGCTGAAACACTTGCACCTTGTTCTCGTTTCCCGAGCGAGCGCGGAGCATCGAAACCAACAAAAACGCCTACGGCTAAATCAGGTGAAAAACCAATAAACCATGTATCGAAAGCCTTATTCGTAGTACCAGTTTTACCAGCCAATGGCTTGCCTAGAGTTCGCATACTGCGTCCAGTGCCACGTTGAACCACCCCTTCTAGCATTGAAACCATTTGATAGGCACTCGCTGGATTTACTAATTGCTCTCGGTGGTCCGGTATTATAGGCACTAACTGTTGCTGCCAAACACCCGGGCGACACTTAGCGCAACTCCTAGGATCATGTTTAAACACAGTTTTTCCATGACGGTTTTGAATACGATCTATGAGCGTGGGCTCAATAAGCTTACCGCCATTTACCAACATTGCATACGCGGTAGTTAATCTTAATAGCGTCGTCTCTCCAGCACCTAACGACATTGACAATTGATTTGGTAACTTATCGGATATACCAAATTTCTGCGCATAATCTGCAATTGTCTCTATACCAATAGTTTGAGCTAGTCGCACAGTCATTAGATTTCTTGATTTTTCTATACCAAGACGCATTGTACTGGGACCATAAAATTTTTTCGTATAATTGGCTGGTCGCCATTTCGGCATACCCGGCCCCTGATCAATCACAAAAGGTGCATCAAGTATAAGTGTAGATGGTGTAAAACCCCTATCCAATGCAGCTAAATACACAAAAGGCTTGAATGCCGAACCTGGTTGACGGCGAGCTTGGATTACCCGGTTAAACTGGCTCCGCTCATACGAAAACCCGCCAGACATAGCTAAAATTCGACCTGTATGCGGATCCAAAGCCACAACAGCCCCGTCAATTTCCGGGATTTGTCGTAAATGATACATTCCACTCGGATAAGCTGACCCATCCTTTGCAAAAGGCGCTAACTCAACAGGAACTACATCACCCACTCGCAATACATCCTTAACGGTTTCTACTATGGGGCCTAAGAGCTGACCTTTCGCCCAAGGGCGGGCCCATTTTATTTCAGCAAAGGCGATCAAGCCAACACTCCCATCATCAATAACAATTTCTACACTTTCAGAAAGAATCTTCGTAACAACAGCCAGTCGCCAAACACCTAATGCTTTAGGCGGAGATACTTTAGACAACGCATTGAGCCAACCTTCCAAAGGCTTAATATTAGCGAGCGGCCCACGCCAACCATGCCGCCTATCATACGCTAGCAAGCCATCACGTAATGAGTTGTCAGCAATACGTTGATATTTTGGATCAAGCGTTGTTCGGACAACCAATCCATCGCGATAAAGACCAGTCTCACCGTATCGTTGCCCCAACTGCCGCCGAACTTCTTCTGCAAAATATTCTGCTGTTACATATTCTGTTTTTTGACGTTTACGGGTAATTAGGGGCGTTGCAGTGGCAATCTCCGCGTCCTCTGCTGTTATTGATTCATCGTTTAGCATACGCCTAATCACCCAATTACGACGATCGCGGGCAGCTTTTGGATGATTAAACGGATTATAATTATTAGGGGCTTTAGGTAATGCCGCTAAAAATGCGGCCTCAGCTAGCGTTAGTGTATCTAAAGATTTATTGAAATAATTGAGTGCGGCCGCAGCTACACCATAAGACCCAAAACCTAAATAAATTTCATTTAAATAGAGTTCAAGGATACGATTTTTTTCAAGAGCCCTTTCTATTCTGAATGCCAAAATGGCTTCTTTTATTTTACGTTCAATTGTAACATCGGAAGTTAATAAAAAGTTTTTAGCAACCTGCTGGGTTATTGTAGAAGCACCAACGAGCCTGCGGCCCGAAAGAATATTCTTAAAATTAGAGACAATCGCGCGAGCAACCCCCATAGGATCAACACCAGGATGGTAAAAGAAATTTTTATCCTCAGCTGATAAAAATGCTTGGACAACAAGGCGGGGCATCACGTCTTGTGGGACAAAAACACGTTTCTGTTCAGCATACTCGGCTAATAAACGTCCATCTCCCGCATGCACACGGGTCATTATCGGCGGCTCATAGTCTACCAATTGTTTATAATCTGGCAAACCACGACCAAATTTATAAAAAACATACGCTCCACTGCCAACTCCAACGAGAATAGTAAATATCACTATACTTAGGATGATGGCTAGTGTTCGAAGCATTTACTACAGGACCTATTTTTGCATGATAATCGCCAGTATTGCCCACCTGATATGGCGCATTTATAGCAAATAGCAATGCAAAAATCACTGGTTATCTTGACTAAGAATTAATTATGTGAAAAATAATCATCTACGGCCTTTCCAATAGAGCGGGCAAGTTGAGCCCTGTACCTGGGATTAAGTAGCGCCTTCTCATCCGCACGGTTAGACAAAAAACCCATTTCGATTAGAATCGATGGAACATCGGGAGACTTAAGAACAGCAAATCCCGCAAAACGGTGAGCTTTAGGGAGTGTCTTAGTTACTTTTCGAATGTGTTCCACCAGTCCAACTGCAAATTTAGAGGACTCATTCATAGTATTCCGCTGGCGCAAATCAATAAGAATATCGCTTACTACGGGAGATTCTGCGGACAGATCCACACCCGCAATCACGTCGGCTTTATTCTCTTTTTGCGCCAAATCAGCTGCTTCCTTATCCGATGCTTTTTCAGACAGCGTATAGACAGACAGCCCTCTAATTCGTTTATTTTTTATCGCGTCGGCATGAAGTGATATAAATAATTTGGCTCCAAGAGATTTAGCAATAGCAATACGTTTTCTAAGCCTTATGAATTTATCATTTTTACGGGTAAGAAAAACTGTGTACCTCCCAAGCTTTTTTAGATGTGATTTAATTACTTTCGCAGCGGCGAGGGTAATATGCTTTTCAAAGACGCGTCCACTCGTTGAGCCTGGATCAATTCCACCATGCCCAGGATCAATGACAATAACAGGTTTTATTTTACCAATTGTAATAAGACTTTTAGAGATTTTATCTCTTGCTCGCTTTTCTATAATAGGCGCTTTAGCAGGTGACTGAGTATTTAAATTTAATGTAGACCTATGTTTTCTTTTTGTTACTATTCTTTTGGATCGCCTAAGTTTTGATTTTTTAATCGAATTTAAAAAAAACTTCCGCGTAGTTTTAACTAGATCGATAACAAGTCTATAATTTTTGCCCTTGGCAGGCGTTATAATAAAAGCAGATTTAATTCTTATTGGATTTTTCATATCAAGCACTACGCGAGAAAGCCCTGGCCGAAAATAACCATAGCGAAAGTTACTGATCAAACTTCTTTTCTCCGAAAGATTCCGCTGAATAACATCAACAGGTAAACGCCAGACCATCTCTGGAAGGTCAACAACAATTCGATAAGGATCAGAAAGAGTAAAAATTCGAAATTCTATATTGTCCGATATGTCTATGACAAAACGGGTTGTCGCAGAATTTTTTCCAATTCTAATATCCGTTGCAACAGGCTCAGCCGCATTAACTGATACAGTTGAACAAAAAAATATAATACTCATAAAAATTAATCTGATTTTTAGAAGTCCTATATACGACCTAAAAGACAAAATGATACCTAGAATATAACGATTATACAGAAAAACACTAAACATGATACTTTGGCGGTGTTTATCATAGATTTAACACAAATTTTTACTAATATTCTAGCACGAAATAAACTATTATAAGCCACCGGTGTGCTATTTAAAAATAATATAAATGTGATTGTCGAATCAATTTCGTGGCGCTATGGTAACTCATTAGTATAAGTGTATAAATATAAATCAAGTTATTGACTAGCGCCTGCCAAACAAGACAGTTACTGTAGGTCGGAGATGTTAATTAATTAAATCACTTAATAGAAATAAACTGGAATTTTCCATGCTTGCGAGAGCGGCCCGTACAAATAAAGCTAATTTTTTGCAGTATTTAGTATTGTTAAGAAACATACCTGCAATTTACTGTGTGTCCGATGGCCCCGCAAGATTTACCCACAGAGCTATACAAAACGTTCAGGTCTTAATAGATCAGAGCCTTTTGTACATTCGGAGTTTAGAATTTAATGGCTACCAAAAAAATGTTAATAGATGCCGCCCACCCAGAGGAAATTCGGGTGGCGATAATGAACGAAAATACATTAGAAGAACTTGATGTAGAATCTACAACACGGAAGCAGCTAAAAGGTAACATCTATCTCGCAAAGGTCACCAGAGTTGAGCCTTCACTGCAAGCAGCATTTATAGATTATGGCGGAAACCGACACGGCTTCCTGGCATTTAGCGAAATCCATCCTGATTATTATCAAATTCCTATAGCTGACCGAGATGAACTTTTAGCTGAAGAAAGTGCGGCATCTGAAAATCATCACTTGACCGATGGTATTGGAGATGATGATAATCTTGAACAAAACAGCAATGATAAGGGTGTTGAGACTGTTGGTGGTGACGATATTGATGACGTTAACACCCACCGTAATTTTTTTCCAGCAAAACGCTACAAGATCCAAGAAGTTATTAAGCGGCGGCAAATTATGCTCATACAAGTTAATAAAGAAGAGCGAGGTAACAAAGGTGCGGCATTAACAACATATATATCCTTGGCGGGCCGCTATTGCGTGCTTATGCCAAACACTGGTAAAGGTGGTGGCATATCACGAAAGATTTCTAACGGGCCCGATCGAAAGCGTCTTAAAGCAATTATTTCTGAATTTGATTATCCACAAGGAATGGCTGTTATTGTACGAACTGCTGGCGCCGATCGTAGTAAAGCTGAAATTAAGCGTGATTATGAATATCTAATTAAATTATGGTCCGGGATACGCGACCTAACATTAAAATCAACGGCACCTGCCTTAATCCATGAGGAAGGTAGTATAATCAAACGCGCTATACGCGACCACTACAGTCGAGATATAGAAGAGGTTATTATCGAAGGCGAAGACGCCTATCGGCAGGCAAAAGACCTCATGAAACTGCTCGTCCCGAGTCATGCAAAAAAAGTGCAACCTTATAAAGACACTGTCACTCCCCTCTTTAATAAATATCAAATTGAAAATCAGCTGGATTCGATGAACAACCGGCAGGTACAATTAAAATCAGGGGGCTACATCGTAATTGACATTACGGAAGCTTTAATCGCGGTGGATGTTAACTCGGGGCGCGCAACACGGGGACGCAATATTGAGGAAACTGCAGTCAAAACCAACGTTGAAGCCGCGGCTGAGGTTGCTCGACAAGTACGCTTGAGAGATTTAGCGGGTCTTGTAGTTATTGACTTTATTGATATGGAAAACCATCGTAATCAAGTTTTAGTTGAACGCCGTCTGAAAGAAGCAATGCGAAGGGACCGGGCCCGTATACAAATTGGGCGTATTTCGCCATTTGGCTTACTTGAATTATCACGCCAACGTTTACGTCCAAGTATTACAGAAACCATGACGGAAGTTTGTCCCCATTGCGGTGGTTCGGGCAATCGGCGTTCTATAGAATCAACGGCATTGCACGTATTACGTGGAATAGAAGAGGAGGGCGCTCGCCAAAGGACAACAAAAATGGAAGTTTTCGTTCATTCCCAAGTAGCGCTATATGTCCTCAATCAGAAACGAGAAGCCATTGCTGAGATTGAGCAAAAATTTAAACTCAAGGTTATTATTTTTGAGGATGATGAATTAATCCCACCAGATTTTAATATAAATCCTAAGATCACTGGCAAACCGGCACAAACAAACTCTAAGTCTAATTCTCGAAATAAATCTAAACCCTCTGGTAATAGATTAAATCGTCCTATACCAAATGAAAATGACAGCACTTCTGAGGGCCAAACAGACACGAAGCGTCGTCGTCGACCACAAAATAAAATTAATGCTCCAGAGGCTCAAACCATAAAAGATAAAACAGAGCCGGCTACGGTAGAGACACTACCAGTGGCTGATGGAACAGAAAAACCAGTACGCCGTCGAAGAGGCCGCAGGGGTGGCCGTCGTAGAGATAAGACACAGGAAGAATTAACAAATACGACACAAATTAGCACCCAAACCGAAGAAAAGACTATACATAATCTTGCAACACCCTTGAGCTCAGAATTAACTCAAGTGAATGAAAGGCCCTCCTCAAACGCAGCGGAGCCCATCAGCAAAAAACAACCCGACGATATTGTGAAGCGCCGCCGCGTCAGGCGTAAAAAAGAGGGCTCTACGGATACCAAAAAAATAAAAGATGTTACAATAGGCTCAAAAAAGAATGATATGACAAATGAAACTAGCCCTAAACCCGAGCCTAAAACTAAAAATGAACCGACTGAGCCTAAGACCAAGAATTCCTATAATACAAATTTAACCGTCGTAGGCGAAGCAGAAGAAAAAAAACCAAGCAGTAGTCGAGGTGGTTGGTGGAATAAGATTACCGGCGGCTAGCGTGAAGATATGATTGTACTAACCTTTTAGAAGCTTCAATTATATCGGTGGTAGCACCGGCATAAGAGAATCGTACAAAGTTACGACCAAACCGGTCATCAAAATCAACCCCCGGTGTCATAGCGACACCGGTTTCTGCTAATATTTTAGCGCAAAAGGCCTCACTATCACAAGTAAGTGATGACACATCAGCATATAAATAAAATGCTCCATCTGATGGGGCTATTTTTTTAAACCCAGCTTTTGGCAATTCCGTCAATAAAATACTCCTGTTCCTCGCATACCGGTCTACATTAGTATCTAGCTCATCAACACAATCAAATATTGATACTGCTGCCAACTGTGACAATGTTGGCGGCGAAATAAAAAAATTTTGAGCTAAGCGCTCTACTGGTCTTGTTAAATTCTCTGGAACAACCATCCAACCTAAACGCCAACCCGTCATCGAAAAGTATTTAGAAAAACTATTAACAATAATAGCATTTTGATTGTAACACAAAGCCGTGTTAGCTTTACGCTGAAAAGTAATTCCATGATAAATTTCATCAGAAATCAAACGAACTTTTTGGGCATCACACCAACTGCAAATTGCTTCTAGGGAAGCATTAGAAAGCATACTACCCGTTGGATTAGAAGGGCTAGCGATGATTAATCCATCGAGAGAAACTTTAATATTACTCAGAACTTCTGTACTCAGTTGAAAAGCTGTATCCGCATTAACCTGTATTTCAATTACTTCAACACCTAACGCCCGTAAAATATTCTTATAAGCCGGATAACCAGGACTGGTAACACCCACTTTATCTCCATGCTCAAATACCGACAAAAAACTCAGTATAAAAGCACCTGAAGAGCCTGTGGTAATAACGATACGGTCGTCAGGAATTAATAAATTATAATAAGCTTTATAATAATCCGACAAACGCTGCCTTAACAACAGAATACCAAGCGAATCTGTATAGCCTAATAGCTGGTTATCCAAAGCCAATTTTGCGGCTTCAATTACCGGTTTAGGAGCCGGCGTACTAGGCTGACCGACCTCTAAGTGCAAAACATCTTTACCAGTTGCCTCACGCGCGTTCGCTGACCTCATAACATCCATGACTATGAAAGGCGATATATCACTTCTCTTGGCAATTTTTAAAGCCATTATTGTTCGCTTGCGTTGGTTGCCAACCCGGCACCGCGTGGATCAGATTTGATTACGCAACTTTCCGGGTCTTGGGGCAAACCTCCCGAACAATAGACCGCGTTAACAAAACCGAGTACTGGCGTAGCCGCTAATTTATGCCCACGTTGTATAAGGAACGATTGTATATTTTTAGACAAATGAGGTTCATAAAAAGTAATATCAGGCATACCACTGTGATGTACCCGCGGAGCAGAAATAGCGCGGTCTAATTTCATATTATCTATCATCGCTCGAGATATTACATTAATCAAAGCCGTCGGAGCTGCTATACCACCAGATGCTGAACCCGCAAAAAAGAAATTATTAGTATGTTTATTGCGGACAATAATTGGACTTAATGCTGTTGGCCCTTTGGCGTGGTTGGTAGGCGCGGCAGCCAGCAAAACACCCGTTCCTTTGGCCATCCGGCCAATGCCGAAATCATTGTTCATAGTCAATGAACAAGCCACTGCTGAGCCATCACGATCGACTACAACAAAGCTCGTAGCAGAAGGATTGTCCTCTCCCTTTTTTAAGAGCGACTTAAACTTATTTGGAGAGAAATGCCGGTCCACTTTATAATTACCTATTAAAGTGCCCAAGTGGGAATCAGAAATCAACTCCGTCGGTTTATTAGCAACTGAAAAATCGTCTCTCAGCCAACGCTCACGGTCAGTGAACGACCGCAGAGCCGTTTCAGCTAAAATATGATATTTTTCACCTATTGACGCATCTTCAAACAAATCATTTTTTTTCAGCATGCCGAACATTTGAGCCGAAACCAGACCACCCGATGCAGGCGGTGGCACAAAATTAATTTCATGCCAGCCAAGTTTTTTAGAGAGCACTTTCTTCCATTTTGGTTTAAATGCCATCAGGTCTTTCAAAGAAAGAGAGCCTCCAACTTTTTTGACGCCCTCAACAAAACGGCGAGCAAGTTTTCCTCTATAAAATTCAGCAGGGCCACTTTGCTTTAAATTAGAGAGAACAGCCGCCAAATCAAGTTGGCGGATCAAAGCGCCCTCAGAAATCAAATTGCCATCCGTTTTCAAAAATACTCTGCGGCTGTCAGGATCGGCCATAAGCGCAGCAGCCACTGGTTTCAAATCATTAATTAAAACGCGTGATGCAGTGGTGCCAAGGCGTGCTAATTTTTCTCCGATAGCCACCAAGCTTCCCCATTGAAAACGACCAAATCGGTTATGCAGTACAAACATACCAAGCGGATTACCTGGCACAGCACTAGGCCGTGACGTACCCGCAGGGATATTAGCGGGGACCCTACTTAAAAAATCCAGAGCTAAAATATTTTTTGTCTTATGGTCGAATACCATGCAAACACCGCCGCCGCCAAGACTAGCCTTAGAGGGCAAAGTTACAGCCAGAGTAAAATAAACCGTTATGGCCGCATCTACCGCATTACCACCCGCAGATAATATCTTCTGACCCTCTAAAGCAGCCCTCGGTTCGTCTGCAGCGACGCCGCCTATAAACCCTTCAACGTACCCCTCATTGCCAAGTTGAAGAGATTCGTCAGAACCACATGCCCCCAACAATAAAATTAAGGACATTATTATCCAAGAATATTGAGAATTTCTGTATAGCTTGATCATTTAATTACCTGTAAATTGATGAGATTTGGTATAAAAACTATTTTGAATTATCATTAATTAAAACTCATTCTACAATTTTAGATTGAACCGGAATTAAAAACTTGAAATATAGCATTTACTTAATCATTTTTCTTATAACTACTTTAATTATGGCCAGCTCTATTTTATTACCGTCAATACTTGAAGCAAAAAATATTTCCATGATTCGCGATGCCGAAATTGAAAATACTATTCACGGTTATGCTAAACCACTCCTTCTGGCTGCTGGATTAGAGCCTTCATCAGTACGCATTCATATTATAAAAGATAATACACTGAATGCTTTCGTCGCTGGAGGCCAGCAAATATTTGTTAATAGTGGCCTTATATTAGAAAGTGATAACGCCAGTCAAATAATTGGTGTTTTAGCTCATGAAATTGGCCACATATCAGGGGGGCACCTAATTAAAGGGACAAGAGCAAGAAAGAATAGGTCAGCGACCTCCATATTAGGGGTATTACTCGGCGGGGCCGCAATAATAGGCGGACGCCCAGATGCCGGCGCCGCAGTTATTCAGTTGGGCTCCAATATAGGGGTTAAAAATTATTTAAACTTTAGTAGAACTCAAGAATCGGCAGCAGACCAATCTGCTCTAAGATTTCTAGAAAGCTCACAACAATCTGCAACTGGGCTATTAGAATTTATGCAAGTGTTAGAAAATCAGGAATTATTAAGTGCAAGAAACCAAAACCCATACGTGAGGACACACCCCGTAAGTCAACATCGGATAGACGCAATACGCCGCCACTTGAATAATTCTCGATTTGCTCGCAAGGCAACGTCAACCAAGGACAATACTTCTCACGCACGTATCAAGGCAAAACTAGTTGGCTTCACAAAATCGTTTTCGTACACAATGCGCGAATACGCTGAACCTGAGGGGACTCTTGCATCCATTTATGCAAAATCAATTGCTTACTATCGTAAACCTAATATTCAAGAGGCAATTAGACTTATCGACAAATTAATCGCTAAAATACCAAGCGATCCGTATTTTCATGAATTAAAAGGACAAATTTATTTCGAAAATGGTAAAATTAATCTTGCTTTAAGCTCTTATCAACTGGCTAGCGACCTGATCCCAGAATCCGCTTTATTAAGGGCCCAGTTAGGTAGAGCTCAAATTGAAAAAAACGACCCAAAATTTTACAGAATGGCCATACAAAATCTTTTGTATTCAGTCAATAAAGATCCAACCCGTCCCAACGTATGGCGCCAACTCAGTATAGCGTATGGTCGATTAAGTAAAAAGGGTGAGAGTTCACGGGCCCTCGCAGAGGAAGCTATTTTATTAGGCCGTAACAAAGAAGCTATTAGAATTGCTGAACGAGCAAAAAAGCAATTTAAAATTGGTACCCCAAATTGGTTACGCGCTGAAGACATCAGCACTGCCGCTCACGAGAATATAAAACGAAAAAAACGTTTCTAAGTAGAAATATAAGTTATCAAGTATATTTTTTTCGATTTTTAATAAAAATAAATTGCTAAAGGCCTTTATATCTAAACTACCTAAAAATTTTCATGTAAATGATAGCTTAGCTTTTACTATATATGTATTGTCCACTAACTTAGACCTTTAAATGTTCAAATTATGATAAATCTGCGTGCAATGACCATACCCTTTCTTGTAAAAAATAAAATACATAAAACCTAAGGTACCCGTAATGACAAATTTATTTTATAATTTAGCCACCTTCTGCTTTTTAGTGGCTTTTTTTGCTTCAGCAAATTTACCAAAAACAACACAAGCTCAAACAATTAATGCCATAGAAAATAACCCTTCTCTGAGTGCACAGCAACGCAAACAAGTAAAAGAAATTATCAGAGAATATTTACAGAAAAATCCAAAAGATATTATACAATCGATTCAAACGATGCGAGAGAAACAAAAAAACAAGGCTAAGAATCTTAGCCAAAAAAACATAGATATATATAAACAACAAATAATAAGTGATCCAACATCACCCATTGCTGGTAATCCAAAGGGTGATGTTACCATTGTCGAATTCTTCGATTACAGCTGCGGTTACTGCAAAAAAATCTTTCCCAATCTTAAAAGGTTGATCCTCGAAGATAAAAATATTCGTTTTGTTTTTAAAGAACTACCTATATTATCACCACAATCAGAGCTAGCCGCTCGTGCGGCCTTAGCTGCTTGGCGCCAGGATAAAAAAAAATATATGGTAATTCATAGCGAATTTATGAATTTAAGGGGACGTTTTTCCGAAGCGCGTATTTTACGGATCGCAAAGAGTAATGGCCTAGATATAATTCAGCTAAAAAAAGATATGAGATCATCAAGTATGAATGATACTATAGCGCAGAATCGTCAACTAGCGCAAAAATTAAATATTACCGGAACTCCCGGATTTATTATAGGAAATAATATTATCCCTGGAGCAGTTGAACTTGAAACATTAAAAAAAATAATTTTAGATGTTCGCAAAGCTAAAACTGCGGGTTAAATGAAGTATGGATAAAATTAATGTTAGGTATAAGCGATTGAAAATAATATCAATTTTTGGTACACGGCCTGAAGCAATAAAAATGGCGCCCGTCATAAAAAAACTTGAAGCAGAAAAACATATTGAATCTATAGTTTGTGTTACAGCTCAGCACAGAGAAATGCTCGATCAAGTTTTACAGCTGTTTTCCATTAAACCAGATTATGACCTTAATGTGATGACACAGAACCAAGGATTAACAGATGTTACAAAGGCCGTACTAGGAGGGCTAGAAAAAATTCTGAAAAACTGCCGACCGGATAGAATATTAGTACATGGAGACACAACCACCAGTTTTACAGCAGCACTTTCTGCTTTTTATCAAAAAATTCCTGTTGGTCATGTTGAAGCGGGTCTTCGCACGGGAAACATTTATGCGCCTTGGCCAGAAGAAATGAACCGGCGACTCACTGACACAATCTGTGATTTACATTTTGCGCCCACTCAATCTGCGAAACAAAACCTTATCAACTCTGGCGCCAAAAAATCTGGCATTTTCGTGACCGGCAACACGGTAATTGACGCATTATTAAATATTTGCGATAGACTAGAAGATAATCCAAGAATTCTAGAACAAGCTAAAAAAAATATTCCAACACTTAAAAAGGGAAAGAAACTGATCCTCGTAACTGGTCATCGCAGAGAAAATTTTGGAGGTGGGTTTGAACAAATTTGTAACGCCTTAGCAAAATTAGCGGAGCGAAAAGATATTCAAATTATATATCCGGTACACCTCAATCCAAATGTACAAGAGCCTGTGAATAGAATTTTAAATCACAATAACAACATCCAACTTACAACACCACTCGAATACCTACCATTTGTTTATCTAATGAAAGAAGCTCATTTTATAATTACAGATTCCGGTGGCATTCAAGAAGAAGCACCGTCACTAGGAAAACCCGTTTTAGTAATGCGCGAATTGACAGAACGACCAGAGGCAGTTGATGCGGGAACCGTTAAACTTGTTGGTACCGATTCAAATAAAATAATAGAAGAAGCAACGCGTTTACTCGATGATGATAAATTCTACAGCGCTATGTCTCAAGCCCACAATCCATATGGAACAGGTACTGCCAGCAAAAAAATTGTTACGGAGATCCTTCGTGAACATACAAGCTAAGGCTAATTTTAAAAAAGTGTGCGTTATAGGACTGGGCTATGTCGGTTTACCTACTGCTGCGGTTATAGCTAATCACGGTATTACAGTTTCTGGTGTTGATATTGATCAAAATACAGTCGAAACCATCAATAAAGGCAAAATTCATATTATTGAACCAGACCTGGATATAATGGTTAGAGATGCGGTTAAAATAGGAAACCTCCATGCTGCCACTTCAATGAAACCTGCCGACGTATTCATCATAGCAGTACCAACACCTGTTAAGGAAAGAAATGAACCTGACCTGCGCTATTTGGAACAAGCGGTTCAAGCTTTGGCTCCTGTCTTAAACCAAGGAAACCTCATAATTCTTGAATCAACCTCCCCGGTTGGAACAACCAAAAAAATCTCCCAGTGGCTATCCGACGCAAGACCCGATTTAAAATTTCCGGGTTTGAAAACAACATCGAAGTCGGCACAACATGATATTTACATTGCTCACTCGCCAGAGCGAGTTTTACCAGGGAAAATATTAGTCGAATTAGTTAAAAATGATCGCGTCATTGGAGGACTTACACCTTCTTGTGGCGAGCGAGCGAGAGAACTCTACTCGCTTTTCGTCACAGGTACCTGCCATTTAACAAATGCTGATACAGCAGAATTAGTAAAACTTGCCGAGAACGCCTATCGTGATACCAACATTGCTTTTGCGAACGAAATGTCTTTAGTTTGCGACGAACTCAATATTGATATTTGGGACATGATAGACCTCGCTAACCTCCATCCACGTGTCGATATTTTAAAACCAGGACCAGGTGTTGGGGGCCATTGTATTGCCGTAGATCCGTGGTTTATAGTACATTCAGCTCCAGAACAAACCCCCCTTATCCAGGCAACTCGCCAAGTTAATAACAGCAAGCCAGACTGGGTAATTAAACAGGCGCTGAAAGTAACAGATCCCTTATCTACGATTATGTGCTTAGGTTTAAGCTACAAATCAGACATTGATGACTTACGAGAAAGTCCCGCGATAAGAATTGTAAAAAACTTAGCAATTAAACACCCTGGCCTGATCCTTGTAGTTGAACCAAATATATCCGAACTACCATCATACCTGAAAACCGAAGATAATATTAAATATTGTCTCTACGATGATGCGATTAAGGAAGCTGAGACGGTAATAGTTCTAACCGATCACAAAGAATTTAAAACTATTGATAGGGCACCGTTAGCCAATAAAAAAATAATAGATACTCGCGGTATATGGCGTAAGGGTAAAAAAATACCTACTGGAACCACAAATAGTAGCTGAACAAGGGGGTGCTTATCTTGCAGATATTTTCCTTTATGAAAGATGTGAACGTCCATAGCATAAACCGCAGGTTATCATCATTTAATGCCGGTCCTGTCGGGCATCTCCATACCGACCCACATGTTGAGAATGGAAACTAAAATTGAAACCCTCAAAAACACACGATAAATTAAAAGGATTACCAGCTAAGGTTTTTGATATCGAAGGAAAAACTGTCTGGATTGCAGGAGCTAGTGGTTTGGTAGGAAGCGCTACTGCTAGGAGGTTAAAATCCGAATATTGTAAAATTCTGACACCTAGTCGTAGCGAACTTGACCTACTTAACCAGAAAGCAGTTAGCGATTGGGTCTCGACCAACCAACCAGATGTTGTCATCGTCGCGGCAGCAACAGTTGGAGGGATTCTGGCCAACTCAACGCGCCCTGCCGAATTTATCTATAATAATTTAATGATTGAGAGCAATATTATACACGCAGCATACGTGAACCATGCAAAGAAGCTTTTATTTCTAGGCTCGGCATGCATTTATCCTAGAGAGGCATCTCAACCAGTGAGTGAAGATGCTCTTTTGACAGGTGCACTCGAGCCAACTAATGAAAGTTATGCTATCGCAAAAATTGCTGGCATCAAAATGTGTGAAGCGTATCGGAAACAATATGGGTGCGACTATATATCAGCCCAACCTAATAATCTTTACGGTCCTGGCGATAATTTTGACCTCAAAAGCAGTCATGTTATACCTGCCTTGATGCATAGAGCACATTTGGCTAAAGTAAATCAGGATAGTTCTTTGACTATTTGGGGAACTGGAACTGTCAAAAGGGAATTTCTTCACGTCGATGACTGTGCCGATGCCTTAATACATCTCATAAAATATTATAGTGGCATTAGTCATATTAATATCGGAACCGGTGAAGAGATTTCAATTAAAGAACTTGCTCAGAAAATTTCAGATACTGTTGGCTTCACTGGAAA
>CAJQSN010000015.1 GCA_905614355.1 uncultured Rhodospirillales bacterium
GCATCTATATCTGCAATCTATCGAATGAAGTTTATACTATCACAGAGTATTTTAACGAGAGTATTCTATTTAACAATTTCAGTGATATACTTTCCTTATGAGAAAACTAACCACAATACTCTGCCTGACCCTCACTCTACTTTTTGGAAGTATAGGTAATAGTGAGAGTGCTGGATTTACAGAAGGGATTTACCGCATACAATAAAGATGATTACGCAACTGCTCTACGTGAATTGAAACCTTTTGCGAAACAAGGGAATGCCACTTCCTAGAATAATCTGGGTTTGAGAGCGTCTTTAGGAACTATGCTTCTGAATGCAAATAATAATGCCCAGTATCATTATGGATGGGGGTATTTTTAGCGTATGGACGAATAATTTGTTTTTCAATTACCTTTATTTTAACCTCATTAACATATTCATCATAGCGATGTGAAAAGGAAATGTTTCCTCTATTATCAGACATTTTTTTGCTATCATCTATAAAACTTAAACGCGTTGGTTCTAATAAAAACAAACTCAAGTTATCATATTTATTAATTTTGTTAAAAAAAACTTTCAAGTAGTGAGGATTCACATATTGAAGAGAACCGGATGAGAATAAAATTAGTACCTTATTTTCTATATTAAAATGATTTATACATTCATCAATATCTTCAGCATAGCACTTGAAAAAATTAAAATTTGAATAATTATATTTTTCTTTTTGAAAATCTAATATTTCGTCATTCACATCTGTTGATATGTAATTAAGTTCTGGATAAATTTTATAAAAAAATTCTAAATCTCTTCCAGATGATGAACCCAATTGAATGATGTAGACATCTTTATTTTTTTCTAGTTGGTTATATTTAATATAGTCAATTATTTTCGTATAAATTAATGTTGCTTCATCAAAAGGTATTAAACCAATTTTTCTTTTTTTAAGTTCATTTAGTGTTTGAAAGTGTTCGTCATAATAATGTTGTGCCCATTTTCTTCCTTCCCCAAAAACTAATGTACTATCGGTTAGGTCTCTTATTTCTTCTTTAGATTTTAATTTATTAAAATATTCCTTTTGAAATAAACCATCTAAAGTCGACATAATGATATTTTTATTTTTAATTTGTCGGTGAAATTTAAATCTTTTTTTTAATAAATTGATAAGTGGTGTTTTGAGAAAAATTAGAATTAAAGGATATTTAATTACTGCATGGATAATTTTTTTAAATATTTTCATAACGCCAGATTTTTTTCTTTTACTATATTAAGTTATTATATCAGAAAATATTATATTATAGAGACACAATTGTAGAAAAGTATTATGTTTGTAAAACATATTGTTTCCTAACTCATCAGATAAACTTGTCCTAAAATCTGTCTGTAATCGGTGATTCAATAAACCGCTGAATTCCGCCATTTTCTTTGACTTTTACTATTTGCTCCCTATTATAATGAGAGTTTCCCAAACAATTTAATAGGAGTTTTAGATGACAATGAAAGTTGCATTGCTTTATCTGGGTTAGTTTCTTTAGTGGTTCTGCGAATATACCCATTATGACCCTCTATCTTTGCCCGAAAGGAAAATGAACCATCTTCTGGTGAGTCTTTTCTACGAAAGACAATCAATCTACTTCCGTAGATTTTGCTATCTTGCCTGTCTTTGTATGTTGCCGACATTGGGTGCGCTTTTTTGAGAACTGGTTTCCATTAAAAAGAACTGAAAATAGAATGTGTCTCTTATGCGTCTTTTAGTCAAGTTTTCGTAATATAAAAACCGCAGTTTTCCTTGTTTGCGCCTCAAATGCGCCTCAAAGAAAAAGGGGTTGGAAAACAACCAACCCCTTGATATATAACGATTATTTGTAAGTTTCGTATTATCGCTTCGAAAACTGAAAACTACGACGGGCTTTTTTCCGACCATACTTTTTCCGCTCAACAACTCGACTATCACGGGTCAAGAAACCTGCCTTCTTTAAAGGTGGCCGGAGACCTGGCTCGTAAAATACCAGTGCCTTTGAAATTCCATGTCTAACTGCACCTGCCTGCCCAGACAATCCACCACCTTTAACGGTACATATAACATCATACTGGTCAACTCTCTCTGCAACGCCAAAAGGCTGACTAATCATCATGCGTAAAACAGGACGTGCAAAATAGATTTCAACCACCCTACCGTTAACAGTAATTTTTCCGTTACCAGGTTTAATCCAAACACGTGCGACAGCGTCCTTACGTTTACCTGTTGCATACGCTCTCCCAAGATCATCAATCTTAGGCTCTGCAAGGATGACCGTTTCTTCAACCGGAGCTATTTCGACAGGTGTATCAACTGACGCAGTGTTTTTTTCAGTTACCACATTTTCCGCGGCGAGAGCTTCGGTTGCCTTTGCGGCAACTGCTGCGCCTAAGTCTTCTAAGGTCTTTTTTTCTTCAGCCATGATTATGTACTTTCTTTGGAGCTAGAGGCACGGTTTGCTAAATTCTTTGAACTCATACTGCCTACATCCAGTATTTGTGGGCTCTGCGCTTCATGCGGATGTTCAGATCCGGCATACACATGTAATTTTGTCATTTGTTGCCTACCTAAAGGATTGCGGGTAATCATGCGTTCAACAGCTTTAATCATGACACGCTCCGGATGATTACCATCTAAAATTTTGTCAGCAGTACGACTTTTTATTCCACCTGGATGTCCCGTATGCCAATAATACGTTTTGTCATTTCGCTTATTCCCTGTAAGGCCAACTTTAGCAGCATTTATGATAATTATATTGTCACCACAATCAACATGGGGAGTAAATATTGGTTTGTGTTTCCCCCGCAGTCTCATAGCAACAATGCTTGCTAGACGACCTAAAACCAAACCATCTGCATCAATTACAAACCAATCTCGTTCAACCTCACGTGGTTTTTGCGAATACGTCTTCATTTAGTGTCCAATCTCATAAAGCATTTATAACCAAAAATAGGTGCAAAATACGAAGTTAAATTTATATGGCAGTATGCAAAATTTTTTTATTCAGTCAATGCTATTTTTTCTTATTTTATGTATATAATACAATGGTTTATATTTGTGGTAAATAAATACCACATTTCTTTTCAATTGTTAAGAAGATAATTACTAGCTCATAGAAATTATTCTCTTTATACTTCCTATTACTAAATAGTTTAAAAAATTATCAAACTATAAATATTTCATACGAAATGTATTCCAGTAAGGAAGTTAATGTCTAGTAATATCGATAATCCATTACTTTTACGCGATCTGACAAATGGAATTTGCACGCTCACGCTCAATCGACCAGACAAACGAAATGCACTATCAAACGAACTTCTAAAGGAACTTCAGCAAGCCTTCGATGACATTGCTTCAGACAAAACTATAAAGGTAATAATTCTAGCCGGTAACGGACCTATATTTTGTTCAGGGCATGATTTAAAAGAGATGCGAGAAAATTCTAACTATAGCACCATGCAGACATTGTTCAGTCAGTGTAGCGACCTGATGATTACCATGAAAAAACAACCACAACCTATCATCGCAAAAGTTCACGGCTCCGCTATGGCTGCCGGTTGTCAGCTTATGTGCAATTGCGATCTAGCAATCGCAACAAAAAATGCAACATTTGCTCTGCCAGGCTCTTCAATTGGACTATTTTGCTCTTCCCCTGCCGTTGCTGTTGGCAGAGTGGCAGGCCCAAAACACACAATGGAGATGTTATTAATGGGTGAAGCATTTAACTCAGATGATGCGTATCGTTTTGGTCTGATAAATAAAATTGTAGCACCAGAAGAATTAAATAAAGTCGTCATGACTTACGCAACCAAAATTACCCAGCACTCCAGTATGACCATTTCCATTGGAAAGGATGCTTTCTATAAACAAATAGATATGAATCTAGAAGACGCCTACACCTTCACCTCTGAAGTAATGGCTAAAAATATGCAAGAACACGACGCGCACGAAGGCATTGATGCATTTCTTGAAAAACGTAAAGCTACCTGGCAGAATCGGTGACCTGATAATGTCAGCCCTGCATTACACGGACAACTGCATTGCTGGTATTTTACGACGAACAAAAACCATTGCAATGGTAGGTGCAAGCCCTAAACCATATAGAGCGAGCCATAGGGTAATGAAATTTTTACAAGAATATGGCTATCAATTAATCCCTGTGAATACCCAAACTAATATTAGGTGCATCCGAGGCGAGAAAGTTTTTGCTAGCCTTGAGCTAATTCCAGAAAACTTTCAAATGGTTAATATGTTTTGTAACGTCGATCATGCATTACAAATTTTTAAGGAAACCATCACCCTATCAAAACATAAAAAGATCGAAACAATATGGATTCAACTTAATATTCAGAGTGGTCCTGCGGCACACATTGCCGAAAAAGCTGATTTAAATATAATTATGGATCGGTGTCCAGCAATCGAGATCAGACGACTCATTAAAACAGGTCATCTGGGTTCAGGCGTAGACGGCGGCCAACAATTCAGTCATAAAGATGAGCACATATATTTAACCTAACAGATTTTTGAAAGATTCACAGTTTGCTAAAACTACGCACACATGAGTTTATAAGCATTTCAGTTCCAGGGGACCGATTCGGGCTTGTTTTTGACAGGTTTATGATTGTCTTAATTCTACTTAATGTACTGGCAATCATGCTAGAAACCGTGGCATCGATAAATGCATTATACGAGAATATCTTCTATTATTTCGAGGTATTTTCGGTTACTATTTTCACAATTGAATATATTCTTCGAGTGTGGTCCTGCACAGAAGACAATGACGAAAACTATTCCAACCCAATTACGGGACGAATTAAGTACATAATCTCCCCAATGGCGGTAATAGACTTACTCGCCTTTCTTCCTTTTTACCTAACTATATTTTTCGCTATCGATTTGCGGATACTCAGAATTCTAAGAATGTTGCGATTGCTCAAACTAACCCGTTATTCCGAAGCACTTTTTGTTGTTTGGACTGTTATAACTGAACAGCGCCGGGCTTTAACAGCTGCCTTTTTTATTATGCTAGTGGCCCTTCTCTTTACATCCTCAATCATATATTTATTTGAGCATGAAGTTCAGCCAGAAAAATTTTCCAGCATTCCCGAATCTATGTGGTGGGGCCTAGCGACACTAACCACAGTGGGTTACGGCGACGTAACGCCAATATCAAATGGTGGTAAATTATTTGCAGGTATGACAATGATATTGGCCATAGGTTTAGCCGCCTTACCCATTGGCGTAATTGCAACGGGATTTGCAAATGAAATTCAAAAACATGAATTTATTATAACATGGAGACTAGTTGCAAAGGTTCCACTGTTCTCAGACCTAAATGCGGATCAAATTGCCAATATTGCTGGAATGCTGACACCACTTCTTGTTCCCCCTGGCCACATGGTTGTTAAACAAGGTGATAATGCGGATGCAATGTTTTTTATTATTTCAGGTGAAGTTGAAGTTGAAATTAAAACTAATCCAGTAATACTCCGACCTGGGGATTTTTTTGGTGAGACAGGAATCTTGAGGGAATCTGTCCGCATGGCTGACGTTATATCACAAACAGAGTGCCAACTGCTAGAACTTAGAAAAGAGAAATTTAACGAACTAATAAGAATATATCCGGAATTAGGGGTGCATGTTGAAAACGTTATGGAGACGAGGATCAACGACAATACGGATGTAACAACCAAAACATTATAACCAAGTTAGATTTTAGCTCGAATTAACTTTCGATAAGTGATTCAAAATCCAATGCGACATCTTTCATTAATGGCCCCCATTCTCCTTGCCTCTTTTGCCTATAAACTTGAACCGATGGATGCCACAGATGATCGGAGCGTTTTAATCCAAAGCGCCACTCTGGAGTACTAGACAAAAGTGTCCACGTCGGAATCCCTAGTGAACCAGAAACCTGTATAGTTGAATTATCGACTGAAATTACATGATCCAACGCTCCAATTTGAGAAAACCACTCTTCTGCACTATTTATTGGGCTTACCAAATTATCATGAAAAACTCGTATGCCTGTAGCCGTAAAAACTCGTTCAAGATCCTGCTCAGGCTCTCCATATTGCACGCTAATAAAATGGCAACCTTTTAAGGCTAATAATTCGTACCATAATTCTATTGGGATAGACCGCTCATGTCCTACTATTGGATTACCACTTTTCCAGCTAATCCCCACTTTCATTCCATTGCCTAAAGATGAGTAACGTAATTTAATTTTCTCTGTCAGTATGGGATCAGACTTAAGATAACCACGCCTTAAACTGGAAAAATTTTCAGGTGTTTTTCGATAAAAATTACATATGGAAGCCAACGGTATTTGAACGTCTGCATTGATATTTTTAATTTCAGGATTAGATGGATCTTGCCGCGCAAATACAGAAACATTTTTAAAGGAACGCTTAAAAATGGGTACTAAGCGCTCGTTACATTCGATTACAACGCCTGCACTATTCTGAGCAAGCTCTTGAAGCGTGCTCGCAAACATAACTTCGTCGCCGATGCCTTGCTCACTCCAAACTAAAATTTTCTTATTCCGCAAGTCTTCGCCTTGCCACATTGCTTGCGGGAACTCTCTCCAAGTAGATGGGAATGCGGAACAAAGCCAGCGCCATTCATGTTGTTTCCATCCTGCCTCGAAATTTTCAGCCATCAAAAGTGCACGACTCAGATTAAAGTGTGCTTCGGCGAATTCTTGATCAACAGCTAGCGCATTTTCGAATGCCACTTCAGCTTGTTCAAGCTCGTTTAAATCAAGAAATGCTGCACCCAGATTGTTATATGCTTGCTTATAATTTTTATCGAGAGCAATAGCTTTTTCAAACCAATCAACAGCTCCTTTTATCTCGCCTTTCGCACGATAAGCTAACCCCAAGTGCGAATAAGCGCTTGCAGAAGGCTTTCCACATTCAAGAGCCTTTTTAAAACTCTTTATTGCTAGGTTATTTCGACCCAAGTTAAATAAAGCTAGACCTTGCGCCTCATAAGCTTCGACAATTTTAGGGTCAAGTGAAAGAGCTTGTTCCGACGCAACTAATGCTTCTTCATTACGATTTGAAAGCCCAAGAACGAACGCCAGTCTACATTTAAGTATTACATTATTAGGTCCAAGTAATAACGCTTTCTCTAGCATTTGTATTGATGCTGGTAAACATCCTAAATCACACATATTTTTACTGGAAAGTTCAAGAGCCTGGATTAAATTATTAATATAGTCTTGGCGATTAGGTGTAATGTTAAGAGCCTGTTCGAAAAAACCAATAGCTTCGTCAAAAATTTTGAGCTGCACACTGACAAGACCGAGACTATTTAACGCATCCGTATTTTTCGGCTCGGTCGCTAGGATATTAAGAGCTAAGGACTTTAGTTCAACAAGTCTAATGTCAAGATCAGATTGTTTGTACCGTCTATTATTAGTAGGCATCAAAAACTGTTATCCTTGAAGACTAACTATAAGATCGCAAATTTCCCGCACAGCACCATCCCCACCTCTTTTTTTTGTAACAAATAGCGCTGATGATAAGGCCTCATCTGTTGCATCTACCACCGTCATAGGGCAACCAACCGCGTTCAAAACAGGAAGATCGTTTAGATCATCCCCAACATGCCCAACTTGGTTCAGATTGATACCCATCTCGTCACAAATACCAACAAGCGTCGTCAGCTTATCTACACAATCAAGAAAAACATAATCAACGCCAAGACGACGCCCACGATGGGCTATGGAGGGCGTGGAGCTAGCTGTGATAATAGCTACTTTTACACCTGACGCTTGAACACGTTGAATTCCGAGACCGTCTTTTACATTAAACTTACGCAGTTCTTCGCCATCATCGGTATAATAAAGTCCGCCGTCTGTTAAAACACCATCTGTATCCAGAGATAGAAGCTTAATACCAGAAAGGCGTTCTAAAAACTGCTCTTTTATTAATTCGTTCATTGTCTCTCCCTCAGGATGGCTTCAACTTTAACAAGATCCTCGGGTGTATCAACACCAATAGAACCTGGCGTCACTGGTACACATGCAATACGGTAACCATGTTCTAAATAACGCATAACTTCAATACTTTCAGCTCTCTCCACTGGTCCGCGTTCAAGTTCGGAGAATAACTTTAGCGCTTTACGTGAAAACGCGTATAAACCAACATGAACTGTTCGTTGCATGGGTTCTACAAATGGATAAGGCGCTGGTAAACGCGTTAAAGTGATAACACAACCATCCATACTCGGCACTAAATGAACGACGGAAGGATCACCCAACTGTTCATCGTTTGCTTTTTCAATATAACCAGTGGCGAGTTCAATACCTCGGCTCCTAGCAGTCAAAAGGCAGGAAGTCACATCATCAATCGTCTTTGGTTCAATTAACGGTTCATCGCCTTGCACATTTACATATACATCGGCTGAAATCTTATCAGCAACCTCAGCTAGTCTATCACTTCCTGTTGGGTGAGATACCGACGTCATAACAAAATCGAGATCATGCGCTTTACAATAATCAGCAATGCGTTCGTCATCTGTAGCTATTACTACCTCTGATACAACTGTCGCCTTTTTGGTCTGATCCCAGACCCAATGTATCATAGCCTTACCTGCAATTTCTTTAAGCGGCTTACCTGGAAACCGCGTTGACGCCCAGCGTGCTGGAATAACACCAAGTACTTTCATCACATTCCCTTATAACTAGTATAAAATTTGCACCTAAACACTAACGTGACTAAAAATTTACCTGTTAATCAATAGGCACCCATTCTCCATCTCGTATTTCAACCATTCTAAAGGCTTTAGAATATAAACCCAGATGATCTTCAGACGACATTTTAACTAACCCATTAGCACCGACATAATTTTCTGTACTCTCTAACGCTTTCCTAATTTTTTCTCGTTCAAAACTCCGCGCTCGACGGATCGCCGAGGCATACAAATAAATTGCGTCAAAAGCATAAGAGCCGTAAACACTAGGTCTGACCTCCCAGCGTCCTTTATATAACTTTATATAACTTAGCAGTATAGACTTTATTGGATCTTCATCGTCCAGTTTTTCCGCAATCATAATTGGGGGGACTGGCAATTTTACACCTTCTGCAGCTACTCCAGACAAATCGAGATAGTTTAATGTAGCTACTCCGTGGGTCTGATATAATGGAACATCAAACCCTAGTTTACGGAATTCTCGCGTCACGTAGGCAGGTGAAGAACCAAAATCTATATTAAGCACTGCCTGTACTTTTAATTTCGTTTTAATTCTTTTGAGCGGCTCAACAACGTTTCTCGTTTGAGACCGATACCTCTCGTCAGAGATTATAGAAATACCAAGTATTTTTGCTATTTCTATACAATGCGCTCTCGTAGTGGAGGCAAATCCATTATCCCCTGAAATTAAACCAAGAAATTCTATTCCCCGCCCTTGCATGTTATTTAGTATAGTATTGCACGCCATTCTATGTGTCTGTGAAGATTTAAATACCCAATTGCGAACAGGATTAATCAATTCTCGAGAATTAGCCAATGCTATCAACGGGATCTTGGCATCGCTGATTATCGGTAATACCGACATAGTTGCTCCCAAGGTCGAACCGCCGATAATAGCATCAACTTTATCAAAATAGATTAGGCGTCTAACTGCAATTTGCGCAGTTCTAGGGTCAGTGCCAACATCATAATCTATCAACTCGACTTTGCGACCTAACAAGCCCCCTTGAAGGTTAAGTAAATTGACATAAAGTTTTAGCGTAGCAAGCGCCGGCGCACCAATAAACGATGCTCGGCCTGTAATCGATAGAAACGTTCCAATTCGCAGTGGTTTGAAGTCGGTCTCTTGTGCTAACACAGTCGTTGACTGTCGCAACGTTCCTATAACAATAAAAATTATTATAACCAAAAAACTATATAAAAACCGCTTAAATTTTAAAAGATATTCTTGCATTTTAATAATTAGATTTATTACCATTCAGTGGTTGTACAAGAACCTAACTTGCGCGTAAAATCCTACCACTTTCTAAGTTGGCCCTCAAATCTCATTTTCTATTTCACTATCTTAATTTATAGGCTTAAATTTATTTGCTATTATGACGCCATCACATAATTTTTAGTAATGTACCGAGAGTAATAGAACCAAATGTTGCCTGCGTAATTTCGTCAATTTCATTACACACCTTAAGAAGAGCACGCCCAATATCTGTATCATCACTCGCCTCAGAAGCACCAGAACCCTCGCCACCTAGATCTTCAAATATATTTATCACATCCATCAATGTTACACGCTTTGCATTACTAGCAAACCTATATCCACCGCCCGCCCCACGAACTGAATCAACCAAACCTGCCCGACCTAGATCTCGCAAAACTTTAGCCAGATGGTTCGATGATATACCATATTTATCCGCAATATCGATTGCAGAAAGCTGACACGACGGATCTCGAGCCAGTTCCAAAACCGCATATAATCCATATTGGGTAGCCTTTTGTAATTTCACCCTGTTGATCCATCAAAAATACGTAGTGGTTTAACGCAGCGATTTTTCCAATTCAATGAAAGGCCCTCCCATCATACCTTGAGCCCTAAAAAATGACATGTTGAGTTGGTCACGCCGCGCAATCATAGTTCGAATAGAATTTGCACCGTCTTTCTTAAATGCCTGACAAATTGCATCAAATAATTTTTCACCAAACCCCTGTACACGGTAATCCGGACTAACGCCAATCGCAAATATCCAACCACAAGGGCGAGAGCCAAATTCCCACGCACGAACTTCTCCCACAATAAACCCAAGAATTTCTTTGGAATGAGCAGGATCCAGAGATTCGACAACTATGATATGGCTAGCATCTTTATTATTCAAATTTTGAAAACGATCTACCCAGTAATTCTTTTTTTTCAAGCCGCTTACTCTTGCGTCCAAATCTATAATTTTTTGCAGATCAGAAGCACCTGCGGGACGTAATTCTATCTCGATTTTTAAATTTCCAGAGTACATAATTATCTTTCTGTAGACGCGACGCCGTATTAGCTAAATTTGATGCATTCTATACTTGACAGAATGATGTGAAAAAGAGACTATGTAAATAGGTATTTTAGTACCGATTTACTTTTATGTAGTATTTGTTGAATACTATATTCATTTATAGCACTTTATAGGCCTTCAAACATCAGTTAAATGAAAATAGGGAAAAATTCCAAGATGATTAATTTCTCAACCAGTCCTGATCAATACCAACATTGGAAATTGAGCTTTGAAGGAGCAGTCGCAACCCTAAGAATGGATGTAGCAGAAGATGGGGGCATGGTCCCAGGCTACGAACTGAAATTGAATTCATATGATCTAGGTGTCGACATAGAGCTTTATGACGCCACCCAACGGCTGAGATTTGAGCATCCGGAAATAAAAAGTGTCATTATTACATCCGCAAAAGATAGGGTTTTCTGTGCTGGCGCTAATATTGCGATGCTAGGGACATCAACCCACGCACACAAAGTAAACTTCTGTAAATTTACTAACGAAACCCGTAACGGCATAGAAGATGCAACCTCAAATTCTGATCAAAGATATCTCTGTGTCGTTAATGGCACAGCCGCCGGTGGGGGCTATGAGCTCGCTCTTGCAGCCGATCACATTATGCTTATTGATGACGGTGCTAGCACAGTTTCTCTTCCTGAAGTTCCTCTTCTAGCAGTTTTGCCCGGTACTGGAGGTCTTACCCGTGTCGTTGATAAACGGAAGGTGCGCCGTGATCATGCAGATTATTTTTGCACACTCAATGAAGGAATAAAAGGTAAACGCGCAGTAGACTGGAACCTTGTTGATGAATTAGTCCCGCGTTCAAAATTGATGGATAAAGCCAAAGAAAGGGCTATAGAATTCTCTGAAGCATCGTCACGTCCAGATGATCAAGAAGGTATTGTATTAACATCCCTATCACGAGAAATATCAAAAGATAGAGTTAATTACAATTTTATTTCTTGTAGTATAAACCGTGAGGTCTTAACCGCGGAAATAACCATCCACGCTCCAACCAAAATGCCTGAACAAGAAACCACGGCGATTCATGCTGCTGGTGTTAACTTCTGGCCTCTAGCTTTTGCCCGTGAATTTGATGATTTAATACTCCACCTTCGTTCCAATGAGAACGAAATCTCCACCTGGGTTTTCAAAACCAAAGGCAGTGCGGATTTTGTTGCGGCTGCTGACGACGCACTTAGTAATAATGCCGATAACTGGTTTGTTAAAGAGATTATACTCTATATTAAGCGAACCTTTAAACGTCTTGACGTTTCATCACGTAGCATCATTACTCTTGTAGAGCCTGGGAGTTGTTTTACCGGCACGTTAATGGAACTTGTTTTAGCGGCTGATCGTAGTTATATGCTAGATGGTATTTTCGAAGGCTCTAATATAACAGCGGCAAGCCTGCGATCAACAGCCATGAATTTTGGTCACCTTCCAATGTGTAATGACTTAAGCCGGCTTGAAACACGATTTTTAAATGATGAAACTAAGATCGCCGCTATTAAGACAAAAATAGGTACAGACCTGGATGCAAAGGCGGCAGAAGAGCTTGGTCTTGTCACCTTCATTCCCGACGATATTGATTGGGGAGATGAAGTTAGGATAGCGATTGAAGAACGTGCAAGCTACTCCGGCGATGCTCTTACTGGAATGGAGGCCAGCCTTAGATTCGCTGGCCCTGAAACTTTAGAAACAAAAATTTTTGGCCGACTTAGCGCTTGGCAGAACTGGATATTTCAACGGCCAAATGCGGTTGGTGAAGAAGGGGCCCTCAAACTTTTCGGAACAGGTAAACAAGCAAAATTTGATAGAAAGCGAGTATAATTATGACTACTGTTGATTATTCACAAAAAATTCCAAACAACGTTAATCTAGGTGATGACCGTCGTTTACAACGAGCGTTAGAAGCATGGCAGCCAGCTTTTCTTAACTGGTGGGATGAACTTGGACCGGCTGGTAGCTCCGATTATGAAATTTTCTTACGAACTGCAATTGATGTTAGTGCCAAGGGATGGGCGCACTTTGATATGGTTAAAATGCCAGATTATCGCTGGGGTATTTTCTTGGGCGACAAAGAAGAGAATCGAAAAATTGGGTTTGGTGCACATAAAGGTGAAGATGCTTGGCAGGAAGTTCCAGGCGAGTACCGCGCCGAACTCAGACGATTAATTGTTACTCAAGGAGATACAGAACCAGCTTCAGTTGAGCAACAACGACAACTCGGTCGAACCTGCCCCTCCCTTTACGATCTTCGAAGCTTGTTTCAAGTAAACGTTGAGGAAGGCCGCCATTTATGGGCTATGGTTTATTTACTGCACGCCTACTTTGGACGTGACGGGCGCGAAGAAGCAGACGAAATGTTAATGCGTCATTCAGGTGATGAAGACAAACCGCGGATTTTAGAAGCCTTTAACGTGCCAACTACTGATTGGCTATCGTTCTTTATGTTTACATACTTTCAGGATAGGGATGGTAAATTTCAATTGAATTCACTCGCTGAATCTGGATTTGATCCATTGTCACGTACCTGTAATTTTATGCTCACAGAAGAAGCACACCACATGTTTGTGGGTGAATCTGGCGTAGGTAGGGTTGTAGAGCGAAGTATACAATTAATAAAAGAGCATGATACTTTAGATATTAGGCAACACGGAGGGATAGATCTTTCAACAATACAAAAATGGATTAATTTTCATTTTTCAATTTGCTTAGACCTTTTTGGTCAGGAGAAGTCGACTAATGCAGCCAATTTTTACAATATGGGCTTAAAAGGTCGTTTTCAAGAAATGAAAATCGATGATGACCATCTACTAGATAATGACATTTACATGATACCCGAAATCGAAGGCAATCGAGTTATTATGTCTGAAACCGGAGCACTTGGGTCAATTAACGAGCGTCTCCGAAATGATTACAGAGATGACTGCCAACGTGGTATGGATCGCTGGAACAAGATGTTAGCGGGTGCTGGTGTTGATTTTAAATTAAGCCTACCGCATTCAGCCTTTCATAGAAATATTGGTATTTTTGCAGACATTAATGCCGATGTTAAAGGTAATATAATCTCTCAACAAGAATGGGATGCTAGCATCAATGATTGGATCCCCACACCAGAAGACAGAGCATTTGTTGAAAGCCTAATGGTGCCTGTAACCGAAGTAGGCAAAGTAGCCGGATGGATAGCCCCGCCAGCACGTGGCATTCAAGGAAAAGAGCCTAACTTCGAATACGTCAGATTTCACTAGTAATATATAAATTGGTAAAAAAAACCTCAATTGCAATTCATTTAAAAATTGCGGTTGAGGTTTTTTTGTATTTGAATGCAATAAAACTGAGGAAATATACATGTCAGATAATGTTGCTACAGTAGACGCCACAGTAAGCCCATCTATCATCAGTTATTCAGATAAGTTTAATGTGGCCGTACCCTTTATTGACCGACACCTAAACGAAGGTCGCGGCGATAAGGTCGCTATTCGGGTCCATGGCGGGGGAGCTGTGACCTACAAAACACTAGCTGAGCATGTAAACAAGGCTGGAAATGCTCTGATTAATTTAGGCCTGGTCAGAGGTGACAGGGTCTTAATGATTGTTAAGGATAGTGCCGAGTTTTATTACATATTCTGGGGTGCAATAAAAGCAGGTATAATACCTGTTCCTTTAAATACATTACTTCGAGCTAAAGACTACGCTTACATGATAGAAAACTCAGAAGCAGCAGGCATTTTATTCTCTCCAGAATACTCATCTGAAGTAGATTTAGCATTGGAAAAATCAGAATATAAGCCAAAAATAACACTATTGACCGACGGATCAAGTGAATGTCTGGCCAAACAAATGCTAACCGCTTCGTCGAACCTTGAAGCTGCAGTAACAACAGCAGATGAGGATTGTTTTTGGCTCTACTCGTCCGGTACTACGGGGGGGCCCAAGGGTGTTATCCATGCCCATAAAGACATGGTTGTTACCAGCCAGCACTATGCGGTTGGAATTTTAGGTATAAGTGACAAAGATATTTGTTTTTCTGCAGCTAAATTATTTTTTGCGTATGGTCTAGGTAACGCCATGACTTTTCCACTCTGGGTTGGAGCAGAAGCAATTCTTTTACCTGGACCCCCTACCCCAGATTCATGCCATGAAGTTATTGAAAAATACAAGCCAACTATTTTTTATGGGGTTCCAACACTTTACGCGGCGCAATTAAAATCAATAGAATCAAAGGGGACGAATGATCCTAACCTATCTTCAATTCGAGTATGCACATCTGCCGGCGAGGCATTACCGCCCGATTTATTAAAGCGTTGGGTAGATAAGACCGGCATCCCGCTTTTAGATGGAATTGGTACTACAGAAATTCTGCACATTTTTTTATCTAATCGAATCGGCAATGTAAAACCTGGTGCAAGTGGGCTAGCAGTTCCAGGTTACGAGGGTAAAGTTGTCGATAGCAACTGTAAAGAAGTGCCTCCCGGTGAAACAGGGGATCTCATGATTAAAGGCGATTCACTTCTAAAACTTTATTGGCGCAATCCAGAAAAAACAGCGGATTCCCTAAAAGATGGTTGGATGTATACCGGCGATACTTATTATCAGGATGAAGAGGGGTTTTTCTTTTGCTGTGGACGTAGCGATGATATGCTTAAGGTTGGAGGCATTTGGTGCTCACCCGTAGAAATTGAAAATAAACTTGTTGAGCACCCAAAGGTACTGGAAGCGGCTATCGTCGGCAGAAAGGATGATGAGCAACTGATAAAACCAGAAGCTTTTATCGTTTTAAATGAACCACACGATGCTGGAGACGACCTGAAAGCCGAACTTCTTGAGCATTGCAAATCTGGGTTGGCTCGTTATAAATACCCACGTTGGTTTAATTTCGTTGATGACTTACCAAAAACTGCTACTGGAAAAATTCAACGATTTCAATTACGTTCCGATTAAACAAAAGATAAAATTTAGTCTTAAAAAAGACCTTCTATGACACCAGATTGATTAATATGAATACTGTTAGCTGCCGGTTTGCGCGGAAGGCCCGGCATCGTCATAACTGCACCTGCGACGACCACAATAAAACCAGCCCCTGCAGATAATCTTACTTCCTTAACAGGAATTTCATAACCAACGGGAGCACCCTTTGAGTCAGGGTCTGTAGAAAAACTGTACTGTGTTTTCGCAAAGCAGATTGGCAGGTTGCCAAAGTCTTGTTGCAAGATTTCAATTTGTTTGAGTACGGATGCATCTGCAGTGATACCCGAAGCTCGGTAGATTTTAATAGCAATAGTTTCAATTTTTTCTAACAGAGGCATTTTATCCGGATATAAACATCGGAACTCAGCTGTATCACCATCCACAAGCTCAACCACGTGCCGCGCTAAATCCTCAGTACCCGCTGATCCATCTTCCCAATGATTTGCAACAATAGCTTTGACGCCCAAACCATCTGCCACCTCTCGTACTGCATCAAGCTCCTCATCGGTATCATTACTGAATCTATTTATAGCAACAACAACAGGCACACCAAAATATTTCATATTTTCAATATGGCGTGCTAAATTTGTGCAACCACTTTTTACTGCATCAACATTTTCTTCATTTAAAGCATCCTTACCAATTCCGCCATGCATTTTTAGTGCTCGAATGGTCGCAACCATAACAGTAGCTGAAGGGTTAAGACCGGCTTTACGGCATTTGATATTGAAGAATTTTTCTGCGCCTAAGTCAGCACCAAAACCCGCTTCTGTAACAACATAGTCTGCCAGTTTTAGCGCGGTTTTAGTGGCTATTACTGAATTACATCCATGGGCAATATTAGCAAATGGCCCGCCATGGATAAATGCTGGATTATTCTCCAAGGTCTGCACCAAGTTTGGCGAAAGTGCGTCTTTAAGAAGGACAGCCATAGGGCCTTCTGCTTTTAACTCTCTCGCATAAACAGGTTCGCGGTTCCGGGTATAACCGACTACAATTTGACCAATACGTTTTGTCAAATCATCAAGGTTTTCTGCTAAGCAAAAAATGGCCATTACCTCAGAAGCTACCGTAATATCAAAATGATCTTCACGAGGAAAACCATTGGCAACCCCCCCTAATGAGTTTGTTATTGTACGAAGTGCACGATCATTCATATCAACCACTCGCCGCCAATTAATTCGTCTAGTATCGAGACCAATTTCATTGCCCCAGTAGATATGATTGTCAATAAGTGCAGCCAACAAATTATTAGCTACCCCAATTGCATGAAAATCGCCGGTAAAGTGAAGATTAATGTCTTCCATTGGAACTACTTGCGCATTTCCACCACCAGCAGCCCCTCCCTTCATACCAAAACATGGGCCCAAAGATGGCTCCCTCAAACAAATGGCCGCTTTCTTGCCTATCTTATTTAAACCGTCGCCCAAACCAACAGTAGTGGTGGTTTTTCCTTCACCCGCGGGAGTCGGTGTTATAGCCGTAACCAAAATTAACTTTCCATCTGGTTTATCCTCTAACGAATCTATGTAGTCGAAAGCGATTTTAGCCTTATAAGGACCATATTGGATTAATTTTTCTGCAGGTATACCTAGTTTCTCGCCTACCTCTGATACCGGTTTCATTTTAGCATCACGCGCGATTTCTATGTCTGATTTTACCATCTTATGTTTCCATTCAAAGCAAACCCCCGCCGAAATAAATTCACTTGATCCTTAAACCCAAGACAAATTTAATAGCAGAGACTGTATAAGTATTTAAGAATTTTAAATATCCGAGTAGAAGACCTCATTTTGAAATAGTTATAACCGCTACATTAATTAGTCATATATTCAATTTATAGAGGCTTTTCAATTCTTCATTTTTATTTTACTTATTATATCTTAATTTTTAATCTTAACGAAAGTATTACCATAGAATTTGACGCTATTACGCTATTAATACCACCCTAATTAATATAAAATTTTAGCATATTTTCAAATGTGTGTTGAATTTTTTATTTACTATAATAGAGTTTAATAAATGGTTTTTATGTTCCAGGATGATGAGACATGACCCGATTTTCAGCATGGAATGTTATCAAAAATGGATTGAGTAATCAAAAAGGCTGGGATCGGCAATGGCAAGATTGTGAACCTAAGGACCAATATGATGTCGTCATCGTAGGTGGAGGCATTCACGGCCTAGCTACGGCTTATTATCTTGCTAAAAATCATGGGATAAAAAATATTGCAGTTGTGGAAAAAGGTTGGTTGGGTGGCGGAAATGCCGGCCGAAATACAACAATAGTACGCTCAAATTATTTTCAACCCGGGAATCGCCAGTTTTATGAACACTCATTAAAATTATGGGAAAATCTTAGCCACGAGTTAAATTATAACGTTATGTTTAGCCAACGTGGTCACGTGTCACTTTTACACAGTCCCTCAGCTATAGATACAGCCGCTAGGCGCTATAACACAATGCGACTAACCGGATCCGATGCCGAAATTTGGGGTTTAAAAAAACTAAAGCAGAAAATTCCTCACCTAAATTATAATGTAAATGCTCGGTTTCCAATAATGGGGGCGGCAGTGCAGAAACGGGCAGGAACAGCGCGACATGATGCAGTCGTATGGGGCTTCGCTAGAGCCGCAGACCAACGCGGTGTTAATATTATCCAAAATTGCGAAGTTATAGGTATTAAGCGCGACAAAGGAAAAATTATTGGTCTTGAGACCTCACGTGGATTCATAAACTGTAAAAAGGTAGGCTTCTCAGCCGCGGGAAATACTACACTTTTGTGGAATATGGCGGGACTTGGGGAGTTACCAATCGAGTCACACAAATTACAGGCATTTGTTACCGAACCTCTTAAACCCCTATTAGATCACGTTGTTGTCTTTGGAGTTGGTGGAGCCCATTTTTATATATCGCAATCAGATAAGGGAGGGTTGGTCTTTGGTGGTGATTTAGATTCGTATAAATCTTATGCACAACGGGGAAACCTTCCTATCGTCCAAGACGTGGCCGAGTGCGCTACATCTATTTTACCTTGTCTCGGGCGCGTACGGCTCCTCCGGCATTGGTCAGGAACTTGTGACATGTCGATGGATGGCTCACATTTCATATGTAAAACACCTTTAAAAAACTTATACCTAAATGCTGGCTGGAACTATGGTGGGTTCAAAGCGGGCCCGAGTGCGGGCTGGTATTTTGCAGACCTAATTGCTAACGACCGTCCGGATGGTGTGATCGCCAACCACGATCTAAAACGTTTTGAACGCGGCATTAACATCGACGAGCGCGGGGCTGGACCAGATCCCAAATTACATGGTTGAGGCAAGTGAAATATGATTCGAATCCAATGTCCATTCTGCGGCGAACGCGATCACAGTGAATTTACTTATGGCGGTGATGGCTCAATTAAATATCCAGCACTCAATGCGCCTATCAAGGATTGGCTTGCAGCCGTTTTTCATCGTAAAAATATTCGAGGATTACAATTGGAAAGCTGGCATCATATTAACGGTTGTCGAATGTGGCTCCTAGTTGAAAGGGACACGGTAACTCATAAAATCGAATCGGTTCGCGCCGCACACATAGACTTTCAAAAAATATTAAAGGTTTAAAAATGACTGCACAGCGATTAATTTCTGGCGGTCGTATTGATCGGAATAAGATAATAAAATTTTCCTGGGATGACTGCTGGATGAATGGGCACCCAGGCGACACCCTAGCCTCAGCTTTAATGGCCAACAATGAGAAAGTAATTGGACGAAGTTTTAAGTATCACCGGCCACGCGGCATCATGTCTGCTGGAGTTGAAGAGTCAGGTGCCATAGTTACTATTGGAGAGGGAGCAAAGCGCGATGCTAATGTTAAAGCCACGACACAAGAACTTTACCATGGATTAACGGCGTTCGGGCAGAATGCATGGCCAAGTGTTCGGTTTGATGTTGGATCACTCTCAAACGCCTTCAGTCAATTCCTCGCAGCAGGTTTTTACTATAAGACCTTTATGGGATTACCTCCATTTGAGTGGGGACAAGGTACCGGGACGTGGATGCTGTATGAAAAGCTTATCCGACGTGCAGCAGGAATGGGCACATCCTCTCGAGAACCTGATCCAGATAATTATGAACATGGTCATATTTTTTGTGATGTCTTAATTGTAGGATCCGGGCCGGCAGGTTTATCTGCAGCAGCTAAGCTTTCCCAAACGGGCTTGGATGTTCTAATAGTCGAGCAGGATTTTGAACCTGGGGGGGACTATCTCAACCAGTCAACTACTTCTGTTAAATATAGTCAATTATTAGAAAATATCAATAATTCTGATATACGTCTAATGACCCGTACTACTGTATTTGGGCTTTACGACCATGGCACTGCTGGCTTGCTAGAACGTGTGACGGACCATTTATCAAGCCCCTCTGCTGCATCTCCTCGACAACGTTTTTGGACGGTACGGTCTAAACACATTATACTAGCTACTGGTGCTCTAGAACGTAACATCGCTTTTGGTAACAATGATTTACCAGGCATAATGACTGCGGCATCTGCCACTACTTATCTCAATCGATTTGGCATTCTACCCGGAAAGAAAATTATAATATCTACTAATAATGATAGTGCTTATGGCGTTTCCATTGCACTAGCCAACGCCGGTGCATCCGTTAAATTACTTGATGCCCGCACTACTCTGCCTTCAAAGCTATCACATACAGCGAAGGGACATGGGGTTGACTTAAAGGCGTCAGCTGCAGCCCTAAACGCGAGCGGGAGTAAAAGCGTATCGGGTCTAGAAATAGCCACATTAAACGAGGAAGCATGGGTCCAAGGAGGCTCGGAAGACTGTGATTTAGTGCTTATCTCAGGTGGATGGTCTCCAATAATTAATCTGCTATCTCACCGAGGCTCAAAACCTTTATGGGACGACGAAAATTGTTGTTTCATGCCCGGTAGTACAGATGAACATATTGAAATAGCCGGAGCCGGAATCGGTATTTGGGAATTGTCAAAATGCGAAGTATCAGGAGAAGTTGCGGCCGCGGCTGCGGCAAAAGCGCTGGGCAAAACCACTACGGATGTAAAAAAGCCAAGCTCGAATGGCTGGTCTGAAAAAATCAGACCGCTTTATGAAGTAAAAATTCATGGGAAAGGGCAAAAAAGTTTTGTAGACCCGCAGCATGACGTCACAGCAAATGATATAAAGCTTGCACACCAAGAAGGCTTCATTTCTGTAGAACATCTAAAACGTTATACAACTTTGGGTATGGCTACTGATCAAGGTAAAATGGGTAACGTCATTGGAATAGCTCTAATGGCTGAAGCTTTGGACAAGAACATATCTAGCGTTGGCACAACAATATTTCGACCACCATACACGCCCGTTAGTTTAGGGGCATTTACAGGGCGTAATTTTAATAACCATTTTCGCCCTCTACGCCGCACCCCAATGGATGAATGGAATATTTCTCATAATGCAACCTTAACTGACGCTGGATTGTGGCGAAGGCCTTGGTATTTTTCTCGCCACAATGAAACCATAAAAGAAGCTTATATTCGTGAAACAACCACCACGCGAAATGTCGTTGGTTTGTGTGATGTGACTTCATTAGGGAAGATTGCGGTACAGGGTCCGGATGCGACTGAGTTTCTTAATCGGATTTACACTAATCCTTTTGCAAAACTTCCCATAGGAAAGGCGCGTTATGGAATTATGCTTCGTGATGATGGGATAGTGCTGGATGATGGCACTACATGGCGCTTGGCAGAAACAGACTATTTTATGACAACGACTACAGCAAATGCAGCAAGAGTAATGGTTTGGCTGGAAGAATTACTGCAGTTACGCTGGTCTGATTTAAAAGTGCACGTTACATCAGTTTCCGAGCAATGGGCTGGTTGTGCTGTAGCCGGACCATTATCTCGTGATATTCTCAAATCCTCAATAGAAACACCTAATTTAGCTTCAGACGAGAATTTACCTTTTATGGGTGTAATTGAAACGAAACTAAAAAATGGAGTGCCCTGTAGAATTGCACGAATTAGTTTCTCAGGCGAAATGGCATCAGAGATTTATGTGCCTTCTGACTATGGACCAGCGATGATGGATTTATTATGGGAGACAGCAGAACCCTTGGGTGGATGTCTATACGGTTTAGAAGCGCTCGGAACTATGCGTATAGAAAAGGGGCATGTTACGGGTGCTGAGTTAGATGGACGAGTTACCCTAGAAGATGCGGGCTTAGGCAAAATGGCTTCCAATAAAAAAGATTTTATTGGTAATGTATTGCGAAAGAGACCTGCTATGGTCGATGATTACCGCCCCCAACTAGTTGGGATATTTCCAAAAAATCGCAAAGAAATTTTTAATGCGGGCGCTATTCTTTGTAACGAGGACAACATCTCAGGGCTTGGTGAGGGCTGGATAACTGGCGTCACATACTCTCCTGTATTTGGACATTGGATTGGTATCGGTTTTATTGCCGGAGGCTACAAAAATTGGATTTCCAGAGGAGCGATCGCAGCCGATCCAGTTCGCAAGGGGAATATTGAAGTTGAGATAGTATCACCCCACATGTACGATCCCAAGGGAAGTCGGCACCATGGATAATATCGTAACTCTGAGGGTCTCTGCTCTTGAAAGCAATTACACCCTAGGCCATTTTGGTGATGGCCCAAATTCAGATATAATATTCCGTGAAGTAAAGAACTTAAAATTACATCAAATTGCCTTTTGGCCAGAGACACTAGAGAGCGTGGAGACTGCTTTAGGAAAATCCATTGGGATCCCATTAATACCAGAGCCCAATAAGTCAATTATTAAAAAAAATATAGCTATAATGCGCACAGAACCCCTCAAAATTTGGACCCTTGGCTCAAACACTCCTCTATTTAAAGCTAACGAAGCTACAACCCTTGACTTATCACATTCCCGATCACGTCTACAAATATCAGGGCCTAAGGCTACTAAATTACTAAATAGTTTTTTACCTATTGATTTACGTGAGAGATCATTCCCACCAGGAACCCTTGCCTCCACCGTTTTTCATCACGTGGGTGTAACATTGTGGCATACCAAGGTCGGATATGAGTTATTCTTACCCCGCGGCTTTGCATTATCACTATGGGAACTTCTTTTAGACGGAGCGGCACAATTTGGTTACGATATAACTTGAAACCGAGGCGTCATCACAACCCAATAGTTTGTTCTGGGCTTGTAAACATAGATTTTAATTCAGGCCACTCTTTTAAACACTGACGTGTTTGTTCAAAATTATTGATGCATAACCGCCCGTCTTCCCACAAATTCTTGTTATCAATAGATACTGTTTGATCTATTACCATCCAACAAATTTCGCCTGGCGAATAGTTACCGCAAGTGTGGAAATGCAAGACTCTAGGGTTAGTAAATACAGTATTCGCCCAACGATCTGGATCGTCGGTTGCATTTGATAAATAAGAACACCCAGGGTGAATACCCGCATGAAACGAGTGTACGTTGTCACCTTGAATATTAAATTTTTCTGATACCATTTTATAGTGCTCACGAATTTTTTCAACGGGCTTTGTTTTTCCCATAAAACCAGAAATGAGACCTCTGCTCACTTCAGCAAAAACAATACCTTCAATTTCTACGGCAGCCGGTTCATACACTTTTGATCCGGTTGGCGTTAAATAATTAACTAGGGCAACGCGACCAGACATTTGAGAGGCGCTAAGAGGTTGAGGGACACCGAGCGGGAACCTCCGAACAGAAACGTCACCAGGCATTTCGCTTTTCTTATTTAACATTTTCCCCGAAATATCAGTGCCATGATCACATGTAATCCGGACTGTATTTGCCTCAAATAAAATATCATTGACAGCCTGCTTTAAGTGCAAGAAGGCCCTGTAATCAGCACGCCCATAAGTTGACGCCAACATTCTTGCATCTCTTGCATAACACATTACGGTTTTTTTACCAGGTGCCAAAACCTCAAAACGATCCTGATCTCCTATACGTGCAAGAAATATTGTACAGTCATGACTATCCACGGCGTTAAGCACCGTAAGATTTTTTTGATTACTCGGTTTCCCTACTTCTAATAAAGTGGGAATAATTCCCAGATTCCCTGCTTCTTGGTATAGAGCCTCAGCGACATCAGATTCATACCAACCCAGCCTTGGATCTTCGCTAATGATTACTAGAGTTTCCTCTTGTTTTAGCTCAGCACAATTTAAAAGTAAATTGCGCGCGCCCGTCGTAAGATCACTCGCAAATGTCATAATAAGCTCCTCACTTCAACGATAGAATTTTTATTGTAAATATTAGATTAAATTTTAGGAGAATGCTTTGTTAAAGCGCCACGTCAAGTATTCGCCGCAGCTAATAGGCTTTTCTTTAGGTCTATGATTACTACCAAAAATTGTTCGCGAATCTATCAGAGTTTCGGAGTTAGGATCAAATGCCAGAACCAAAGAGAGCCGCTCCTGCCCAGATTCATTTATAACGCGATGTGGGGTAGATCTGTAACTACCGTCCGTCCAACGCGAAAGTAAATCTCCAACATTCACAATCAGAGTTCCATCTATAGGCGGGGCATAAACCCAGTTACCGCTAAGATCCTTAACCTGAAGTCCACCAACTGAATCCTGGCATAGAACGGTTAGGACGCCAAAATCGGTATGTGGGCCCGCGCCAAATTGTTTTTCTCCCATACTTTCTAATTGCTGAGGGTAATAAACATATGAAGCACGACTGAGGGGTTGTGAGATATTTTGAAGAAAGAATTCTTCGTCCAAACCCATACCAATAGCAAACCCACGCAGCAAATGTCGAGCCACCTCACTAGCTTCATTAAAGTAAGAAAGTGCCGGTTTTTGCATCTCCGGTAGGAATACGGGCCATTTATTAACACCACGAACATAATGCTCGCCTAATGCTTCTTGACCTATATCTTTTGATCCCCAGATAAAGCTCTCCTTTAAGTCCGCTTTTGCGTTGTCCCTCATTTTTGATCGATTTGGCCCGAGCCAACCGCGGTGGTTTCCTGAAACAGAGACTAAAAATTTATCAGATTCTGGTGCCCGAAAGAATTTCAATGCGGTTGCCCGCGCTGATGCTATCGTTTCATAAGAGACCCCATGGCCTTTAATATAGATAAAGCCAATATCTTTACTTGCCTTGTGTAAAGACTTGGCGACGCCAACCGCATCAGTACCATCTCGAAGACGCGTAATGTCTATTACCGGTATTAAATTAGAATCAAAGTAACTTGCCTTAGCATAACCCAACTAGAGGAACTCCCTTACTATATAACCGTAAAATCTAAATTATTAGGTTTCTAAAAAACTTATCAATCATCTGTATAATAACCGATTGTATCTCCATCGGTTGAAACTCCTAGACCATTTAAACTACGATTAACATAATTGAAATAAGAAATAATCTGATTAGCTTCAAGAATTTGACCATCGTCAACCCCCTCCGCTTTTAGATTATCTACGTCTGATTTAATGATCTCAGATGGCATCAAGGTTAACTTCTCAGCATAATTTAGCAGAGCAAGTTCTGCACCACTAAAAGCATCTTGCGGCCTGCGTCCTTTGAGAGCCCTTTCGATCTCAATTGCTCTCGGCTCATTCGCAATTAAATGACGTGCATTTGACCAATGATTATCTAGTGAATAATTGCAATTATTCAGAATAGACACATATGAACTAATTGTTTCTTGCAACCAAGTAGGTAGAGTATTTGCCCCATCGTGTAACGCTGCCTGATATAAGACCATATGCCCACGCATTGTGTTCGGTCTAAGAGAATGCACCCGCATCACGTTATCGACAGTCCCGTGAGGTGTACGAGATAATTCGAGAATATTAAGCAAATCTTCGTTAGCATCCTCATCTGAAATCATTTTTATCCAAGCTGACATATTTTCCTCTCTTCAACTTTATTTATCTGTACCCAGTCGGTTCTCCAACCAACGAACCCCTGCAGAAACAATTAAAATCAATACTAAATATTCAAGTACTAGTATTGTATAGACCTCTAGGGGACGATACTCGGTGACCACGAGTTCATTCGCCTTTCGCGTCAACTCTTGCATACCAATAACAGAGACTAATGACGACATCTTCAACATATAAACTAATTGATTCCCCAGTGCGGGCAAAACCCTGCGGATAGCCTGAGGTAAGATTACAAATCTCATTGTATCAATATAATTTAAAGAAATAGTATGCGAAGCCTCATATTGACCTTTATCAACACTCTGTATGCCAGCTCGAAAAATTTCAGCTTCAAACGCGCTATCTGACAGAGCTAAGGCTATGACACCAGCCCAAAAAACGTCAATAGTAATTCCCGCCACCTGCGGCAACCCATAATAAACCCAAAGTATAAGTACTAATATTGGAACAGCCCGAACGATTTCCACATAAAACCGATTAATGCCCCTTAAAAAACGATTTTTAGAAAGTGCGGGCAGGGCTATGATTAACCCCACCACGATAGATATCACGATTGCTACTACTGATGTTAAAATTGTGTAATATAATCCGCTTAATAAAAAAATTAGATTTGTAATTCCACCATCAGTTGTCGGATTAACGACATACCAACCCCAATTTCCAGAGCATCCAGACAGTAGTATTGTGAAAATAATAGCTATAAATAGTTTTTGCATAGTCACCGCCTAGTGATGTAAAATTTTATCAAGGAATTCTTGGCAGCGCTGACTATCTGGGTTAGTAAAAAATTTGTCAGGCTTAGCGGTTTCAACAATTTCGCCGCAATCCATGAAAACCATTTTATCAGCAACGTTTCGTGCAAAGCCTGTTTCATGTGTGACACAAATCATGGTCATGCCGCTGGTAGCCAGCTCAGTCATAACTTCAAGAACCTCTTTAATCATCTCTGGATCCAGCGCAGATGTTGGTTCGTCAAATAGTATAATAGTTGGTTCCATGCACAGTGATCTAGCTATTGCTACTCGCTGTTGCTGTCCTCCAGAAAGTTGAACTGGATACTTGTTAGCCTGCTCCGGTATACGTACCCGCTCTAAATATTCCATTGCCAAATCAACGGCATCCGATTTTCTCATTTTACGGGCTCGTATTGGGCCTAAAGTTAAATTTTCCATTACGGTTAAGTGCGGAAACAAATTAAATTGCTGAAAGACCATTCCAATTTTAGATTTAATCATTGAAAGACTGTTTGCGCTCTGATCCAAAAGCACACCATCAACTTCTATTGTACCCGTCTGGTGCTCCTCTAGCCCATTAATACAGCGAATTAAAGTTGATTTACCGGAACCTGATGGCCCACAAATAACCACTCTCTCTCCAACAGACACATCTAATGAAACACCCTTCAACGCTTGAAAATCGCCGAAATTTTTAGAAATATTTTCAACATTAATAATACGACCCACTTTTGGTAACTCCATTTACGGTACCCAATTAAAATATTCCCCGGTATTGACAGCGACACCAAGTACACCACAATGTGTTGCAATTTAATGATTTGCAAGCGATGATCAAATTCAGAATAAACCATGGAGAAAGAAATGAAAATTACTAAATTAATTTCGAGTTTTGCCGCAATAGCGGGATTAATGTTAACAATGGCAACTAGTTCTTCCGCTGGTTCAGTATTGCAGGATGTTCTTAATGGAGGGGTTCTAAAGGTTGGTACAACCGGCGACTGGAACCCAATGACAATGAAAAACCCAGCAACAAACTCCTATAACGGTTACGATATAGACGTAATGACTGAATTAGCTAAAGATCTAGGCGTGAAGGTTGAATTCGTGCCGACAGATTGGAAAACGCTAGTAAGTGGCGTCACATCTGGAAAATATCATATGACTGGTTCCGCATCTGTCTCACCAGCACGTGCTAAGGCAACAGGCTATTCCATAAGTTATTTCTCATTGGCTACGGTTCCTCTAACGCTAGTCAAAAATGCTAATAAATTTAAAGATTGGGGTGATCTTAATAAGCCTAGTGTAACAGTTGCAGCGACTCTAGGGACAACACAAGAAAAACAGGTAAAACTTTTCTTTCCTAAAGCAAAACACAAGATTGTAGAAGCTCCTGCTCGTGACTTTCAGGAGGTATTAGCTGGAAGAGCAGACGCCCATATTACATCCAACGTTGAAGCTTATAAATTAGTAGAAAAATATACTCAAATGATGGTTGTTCCCGTTAAAGCAGCAAAAGCTCGAACTCCAATCGCCATGTTATTACCACAGGGCGATCAGGTCTGGATTAATTATGTGAATACGTGGATTGGTTTGAAAACTGAGCGTGGATTTTTTAATAAGCTTGGGCGTAAATGGAAATTAAATAACTAGAAAAGGCGGGGCACCTCGGTGCCCTTCTTTTCATGCTGACTATCTATACAGTCCCAATCAGCCTTTATTGCGCAAAATTGCGCATTGTATTACGCCACAAAGAACTGGATTGGGAAGAGCAACCACCGCCCGGTGGTTATGGCTCTGATGAGTATAAATCACTGGTAGCTTCGGGAAATCTTCCGGCACTGATTGATGGGAGTATACTGATAGCTGATTCTGAAGCTATAGCTGAATACCTAGATGAAAAGTATCCGGTCCCTGCTATGTTACCCAGTAATCTTGGTCGCAAAGCTAAAGTACGTGAATTAAGCCGGTTCCATGACACCCGGTTTGAACCAGAGTTAAGAAAACTTTTTGGAAATATCACTTTAGATAAACGGGATGTTAGATTAAATAAAATTCAAGCTACTAAAATAAATATGCGTCTAACACAACTTTCTAATATAGTTGATAGTACGCCGATTAGACTAACATTGGCCCATTGCGGTTACCCAATTACCTTTGCATGGCTTGACATCTTAGCTCCGTTATTATCCCTAGGCATTAAATGGCCAGAGAATATAATTAAGTGGCGTAAAGAAATCGAAAAATTTCCAGCAATTTCTATAGAACTTTCTGAGTATCGTCCAAAAATTAAAGAATGGCTAGATTCTCTATGAGACTTGACCTGGCAACTTGGCAAGAAGTTGATGCCTACCTTAAAAATTCGAGAGGCATTATCATTCCAACTGGATCAACTGAGCAGCACGGCCCCATGGGCTTAATTGGGACGGATGCACTTTGCTCTGAGCAAATCGCAAATGAAGCTGGTAAAAAAATTGGAGCCTATGTAGCTCCAACTTTGGCCTATACACCGGCACCTTTTAATATGTCATTCCCGGGCACAATCTCAATTTCTGTAGGCTTATTTGAGGCGTTAGTCACTGAAATAATTGTAAGCCTTATACACCATGGATTTAATAAAATTTATTTTATAAATGGTCATGGTGCTAATTTAGAACCTTTGAGACAAGTTGCCGATGCATTCCCAAGAATAAATATACGTATTAAAAGTTGGTGGGATTTTGATTCTGTAGACTCATTACGGCAGAATAATTTTGGTGACTGGGAAGGTATGCATGCAACACCTTCTGAAATTGCAATTACACAGGCAACACATAGGACGCTTCCTCCGGGCGATGCATCTAAACCACCAAAGAAACTCTCGGCTTCATTCATGAAAGCACATGCGGGAGATCGACATGGTCCCCCAGATCAACACCGTAAAGAATTTCCAGATGGTAGGGTTGGGTCTCATTCAGCTTTAGCAAACAGTAAAGTTGGCCGAAAACTTATTGATGCTGCTGTTATTGCCCTTACCCATGATTATCTGGCTATGAAGGAAACTAAACAACCAGTTGAGTAGCCGCATATATCTAAAATACGCATTAAACAGATTTCTGTTATACCTGTAGCATGAGACTAAAAGGCTAATTACTACACACCTAAATAACGATGCTGTAACTTTTCATCTTTCTGAAGCTCTTCGGAATTACCTGACCATACAACAACACCTTTTTCTATGATGTAATGCTGATCGGCTATTTTACATAAAGCACCAACATTTTTATCTATGACCAGGATAGATTGACCAGCCAATTTTAATTGCTCCAATACATCCCATATGTCATCGCGAACCAGGGGCGCCAATCCTTCAGTAGCCTCGTCTAATATCAGCAAATCAGGATTTGTCATCAACGCACGAGAAATTGCTAGCATTTGTTGCTCCCCGCCTGACAACTGATTGCCCGAATTAGATTGACGGACAGCCAGTGCGGGAAAAAGAGAATAAATTTTATCTACTGTCCATGGATCCTTTTTACTACCACGATTTGCTGCTGTTGCCACTAAATTCTCATGAACACTAAGATTAGGAAATATCTGACGCCCCTCTGGCACAAGACCTATCCCAGCTTGAGCCACCTTATATGATGGCTCACCAACTATTAGCTGCTCTTTGAAGAGAATTTTACCTGCATGTGGCTTCATCAAACCCATAATTGAACGGATAGTCGTAGTCTTACCCATACCGTTGCGTCCAAGCAGCGTCACGACTTCACCAACACCAACCCTTATAGAAATTCCAAACAACACCTGAGAGGCTCCATAAGAGCTTTCTATATCATCAACCCGTAATAATTCAGTCATTAGCCATCCCCTAGGTAGGCAGCCCGAACTTCTTTATTACTTCGGATTTCCTCTGGAGTACCACACGCTATAGCTTTTCCATAGACCAATACTGTTATCCGGTCTGCTAATGCAAAGACTGCGTCCATATCATGCTCAATCAAGAGCATGGTATAGTTAACCTTCATTGAATTGAGAAATTTCGTTACCGTTGAGGATTCTTCCGGGCCCATTCCGGCCATGGGCTCATCCAACAGCAACATCTTGGGTGATGTAGCTAATGCCATAGCAACCTCAAGTTGCCGCTGTTCTCCATGAGCTAAATTATCCGCCAAAATACCAGCTTTATCCTGAAGGCTGGTTTCATTAAGAATTTTCATAGCCTTTTCAGAGAGATCAGCATCCTTACCTGCGTCATCCCAAAACCGAAAACTGTGCCCTTCACGAGCTTGTATAGACATTGCTACATTATCTAAAACCGAAAAGTCTTTAAAAATCGATGTAATTTGATACGATCGAACCATTCCGGCATGGCATCTTTTTGGTGCTGAAAGATGGCTTATTTCTTTTCCATCAAATTGAATGGTTCCGCTATCTGAATTCAACAAGCCAGAAAGCTGATGAATGAGGGTTGTTTTTCCAGCTCCATTCGGACCAATAATCGCGTGAATTTCCCCTTGTATAACATCCATGCTAAACGAGTCTGTTGCAACCAAACCACCAAATCTCTTTACTAAATTTTCAACTTTTAACATGATATCAGCCATTGGGATCCTCATATTTCTTAAGAAATCCCTCAACGCCACCTCTGGCGAACAAAACCACCAGAATTAGAAACGGGCCAAATATTAAATGCCATGCTTCGGTTATATTGGATAAAATTTCTGTTAAAAATAAAAAAATCATAGCACCTCCTAGAGGTCCCATAATCGTTCCCATTCCACCAAGCACTACCATAAATATAAGTTCGCCAGAGAAGGTCCAAAATAGCAAATCTGGGCTCACAAAATCTTCGAAATTAGCACTCAATAAACCTGACAATCCGCACATCATACCGGCAATAACAAAAGCAACTAATTTATAACGAAATGTGGGGTAACCAATTGTGGCCATTCGCTCATTATTCGATTTTCCAGCTCTAAGAACTCTACCAAATCTAGAATTAACAATACGAAAATTTAAATACAAACACCCTACCATTAGCATAAAAGCGGTATAATACATTGTCATTGCATCATTTAAATCAAAGAATGACAGACCAAAATCACTTCTTGCATCAATAGTAAGCCCATCATCGCTACCGTACTTTTCAACACTGACGCTTAAGAAATACATCATCTGTGCAAATGCAAGTGTTATCATTATAAAATAAACGCCCCGCGTCCTTAAACTTATCGCCCCAATAATAAGAGCAAAAAGACCACTCATTAATATTCCGACCGGCCATTGGATGTAGGCACTTTCAATCCCATGCGAAGCTAGAATGCCGACAGAGTAACCACCTATCCCTACAAAAATAGCATGTCCAAAACTAATCATACCGCCGTAGCCCATGATAAAATTCAAACTAATTGCAGCTATCGTCACAATCATAACACGCGCAACAACATCGGTGTAAAACTCTTGACCAATAAGCGGTGCAATAATTGGCATAAATACACAGAGTAGAATCAATAAAGAATTATAAATGCCTCTTGGTGTTTTGAGAAACTGGATACTCATAGTGCCATCCTCACGCCCCTTTAGGCGGGAAAAGACCGCTTGGCTTAATAGCAAGTATAACGGCCATTAAAATATAAATAAGCATAGATGAAATTGCTGGACCTGCTGTTTCGGCCGCAACCGAATCCATAAAAGACATTAAAGCAACATCAATAAAAGAGCGGCCCATTGTATCAATAAGCCCTGTCAGAATGGCAGCTATAAAGGCTCCTTTTATCGATCCAATTCCACCAATAACAATTACAACAAAGGCAAGAATTAACATCCCTTCACCCATCCCACTCTCTGCCTGAGTAATTGGAGTGATGATCATGCCTGCAAAACCAGCCAACACAGCCCCAAGTCCAAACACGAGTGTAAAAAGCAACTTTATATTTATACCAAGGGCTCCAACCATCTCACGATTAGAGGCACCAGCTCTAATCAGCATTCCAATTCTCGTTTTAGATACAAGTAAATACAATAATACCGCAACCAAAAGCCCGCTAATGATAATTACCACACGATAATCTGGCACTGTGATTCCACCGGGCAAGGTTATTAAACCAGAGAGGTATGGCGGCAAATTAATACCAGTACCTTCGGCGCCCCAAACAATCAAAAATAATTCATTAAAGAAAATAATTAACCCAAATGTAGCCAAAACTTGATCCAAATGATCTCGTTCATAGAGGGTTCGTAAAACACTTAATTCGAGGATAAGTCCGGCAATCAACATAGCAGGCAACGTTAAAATCATACCCAGAACTAGTGAATCTGTTAATTGAACAAAGGTCGCCGCAAAAAAAGCACCAAACATGTATAGTGTACCATGCGCTAGATTTACCAGATCCATAATACCAAAAATCAAGGTCAAGCCCGCAGCCACTAGGAATAATATAATTCCCAATTGGAACCCATTGAAAAATTGTTCGGCTAAAAGAATATAATCCATATTTTTATACTATGCTTAGCTAAAAGAAGTATGGGAACGCCGAAACGTTCCCATACTTATATTTTTAACAGCTAAAGAATTAGAGCTTGCATTCACCAGAATTTGTTGGCGCATGATTTTTAAGAACAGCATTGCCAACTCGAGACAATTGCCACTGACCATCCTTATTAACTACTTTACGAGCATAAAAATCCTGAATAGGAAAATGGTTTTTACCAAATTTAATTTTACCACGAACAGAGTCAAAATCTGCCTTCTCCATGCCTCTACGGACGGCATCCATATTGGACATATCCCCTTTTGCAGCCCTTACACCAGCAGCAATTAACATTAGAGCATCGTACGCTTGCGCAGCATAATGTGCCGGAATTTGTCCTTTATAGTGCTTCTTAAAAGCTGGAACGAATTTTCGGGTAGCTGGATTATCCAGATCCGGCGCCCAAAAATTAGCATTCATAGTTCCAAGTAAATGCGTCATTTTTCGTTTTTGAAAAATTGGTAGATTTGCACCATCAATCGAAAAGGCATTGTACAACGGAATTGTTTTGTGCAATCCGGCTTGCGCATATTGAGTAAAGAATGCAGGACCCCAAGCCCCTGGGTAAAATACAAAAACCCCATCAGGCTTTGCAGCTTTAATTTTGGATAAATCAGCAGACCAATCTCTTTGGCTCATAGGGGTTAGCGCTTTAGCAACAACCTTACCTTTAAACGTACGCGTCAGACCAGTGATCATTTGTTTTCCCGCTGCATAATTAGGAGCAAGAATATAGAGTTTTTTCACACCTTCATTATTTAACATTTGCCCAACGGCCATTGGCGTTTGCGTGTTCTCCCATGCCGAATTAAAGAAATTCTTATGGCACTTCTTTCCGGAATACATAGAATGTCCGGCATTGGAACTAATGACAAATTTGCCTGCTTTAAGGCCAACTGGTGCGGAAGCGGCTAAAATATGAGAAAATATAAAACCAGTCAAAAAATGAACTTTATCTTTTTTAATAAGTTTTTCAGTTTTTTGTTTACCAATAGCTGGCTTAAATTTATTATCTTCAAAAATTAATTCTATTTTTTTACCAGCTACTTTTCCACCTAAATGTTTAAGAGCAACTTCAAATCCCGCTTTACTGTTTAAACCAATAATTGAAGCTGGTGTTGTTAGAACCAAATTGATCCCTACTCTAATAGTATCATCGGCTGCCTGCGCACTTGGCGCTACCAACATCGCTGCTAATGGTGCAGCCAAAATAAGTTTTCTAATCATTTACTATAGTCTCCCTTATGTTTTAAGTCCTGAATCTAACTACATTAATTGCGGGGAATTATTAATTATTATGTGATTCCCACATCGAGGTAATAATTCTTTTAATAGCCAATTCATTTAAAATACAAAATATTAGGCCTAAAATAATTAACCACTATACACTATAAAACTAAAAGTTTTTTTTTGCAATGATTACAGGATTATAAAGTCAATTAATTGTATGATAAAATTTTAAATATCACGCATTACTTTTGCCGCATCAAATGCTGCGTTTATAATTTCATGATAACCAGTGCAACGACAAATATTTCCGCTAAGTGCGATTTTAATTTCTTCGATTGAAGGATCTGGGTTACTTTTAAGGTACTCACTTAGCGTCATAAGAAATCCAGGAGTACAGTACCCGCACTGTAGTGCGAAATTCTCATGGAAAGCTTGTTGCAAGGCATTAAAATTTCCATCCTTATCAGCTAAACCTTCGATTGTATCAATTTCTGAGCCATCGGCTTGTATGGCTAGCATCAAACACGATCGCACTGCTTTACCATTAACAAGAATAGTGCAAGCGCCACAAATACCATGTTCGCAACCAACGTGCGTGCCAGTTGCCCCTATTTCATGCCGAAGAAAATCAGTTAGTAACAAACGCGGCTCAGCTATACCCTTAACAGCTTCACCATTAAGAGTAATTTTGACTTGATGTCTTTCTTCATGACTAAATTTTTTCATTGGGACAACTCGTGATTTTTTTGAACGTGGAGGTTGTCAATTACCTGCCGGCCAAGATGGCGGACCAATTCACGGCGATGTTGCGCGGTCGCATGGATATCATCACTACCCCGTAATTCCCAGGCAAAATCATTAAGTGCGTCATCAATGGCACTACCCTCAAGAGATTGCCATTCACGCACTTCAGGGCGGTCGGCCACGCCACCCACGGCAATTCTAATTTTATTATCCACAACCATACCTGCAATGCCTACAACTGCAAAATCTCCATGGCGATGATGAAATTCCGTAAAAGCATATTTTGCACCATCCTGAGCTACAGGATAAATCGCCTTTATTGCTAGCTCTTCATCCTGTTTTGCAGTCGTCAACACGCCAATTAAAAAATCATCAGCTTTCACCCTTCGGGTTCCTTTTTTATTTTTCAATTCGACTTCTCCATCCAGCAACATTAGACAAGCTGGCAATTCAGAACTGGGGTCCGCGTGACACAACGAACCACAAACTGTTCCACGGTTGCGTGTTTGGAAGTGGCCAATACTTGGGATCGCCGATGCCAATAACGGTAAGGTTGATGAGAGATCACTCCAGCTTCCCAAATCAGCCTGAGTTGTTGTGGCGCCAATTTCAATGGCTTTACCCTTTTTTATTATACCTCGTAAATCCGAAGTTTGTGCAATATCAATTAACACCTGCGGTCGCACTAAACGCATATTCAGCATCGGCATCAGCGATTGCCCACCAGCTATTATTTTAGCTTCATCACCATACTCCGCCAGCAAATCCACGGCTTCATCACTAGTCTCAACTCGAATATAGTCAAATGGTGGTGGCTTCATCGACTAAACCCAAACATCCGTTTTAACCTAATCCAGAAAATTTTATGCATAGGATCCCCATCTCCAACGTCTCCAGCCTGCCTTGCTAAAGCCCTCAAGAAAATATCTATTAATTGGCGTGATGCCCCTCGTACCAGTCTTCCTCCGACTGAAGCTATCGTCCCGGAGAGCTCCACCTCATATTTATACTTCAAAGAAGTCCCCAAAGAGGTCTCGATCAATTCAAAGGACCCCAAACCTCTTGATGAACCGAGTGGCCCATCAGCAGAACCGACAATCGTTGCTTTACTGGGTTTTTCAAGATTTTTCAATTCGATCTTAGCGACAAATCGCCCTTTAACCGGACCAACACCAAGCATCGCAATACCAGAAAAATTATTGTCACCAAGTGTCTCCAAAGACTCGCACCCGGGTACAATACTAGCAAGCTCGGTTGGATCTAATAATAAATCCCAGACTTTCGTTGGGCTTGCTGCAATCTCAAATTCACCAGAACCGTATATAGCAGGCTTCTTATTTGGATCGGTCGGTACAAATTCTTCTATCTGTTTAGAAGGCTTGGTTTCACTGCCCTTTATCCAGCTCAAAACCTTAGCAGGGTTCAACGGAAGCTCAACATTCTCATAGCCGAGAGCATCGGCAACCGCATTACCTACGCAAGCGGGAGTTGAATACTGATTGCCTTCTGCTATCCCTTTTGCGCCTAAACGAGTATAAGGTGATGGATTTGGTGTCGGATGTACAATTTGAAAATCAGGTAACTCAGCTGCTGTGGGCACTGTATACTCAGCAAACGTACCTGAGCGGAATGTGCCATCATCGTCGTACACAAATTCCTCTAGAAATGTTGCGCCATACGCGGCTGCCCAAGACCCTCTAATTTGTCCTTCAGCAAGCCCTGGATTTAAGATTGTGCCACAATCGTGCGCTGAAACATACTTATCAATTTTTACGACACCCGTATTTGCATCAACCTCAACGCCACAGAAATCAAAGCCAAAACCATATGCGAGCGAGGTATTAATCTCATCATTTGCTGTTGTAGCAGTTAACTCAGGAGCACTCCACATTGCAGTCTCACGTATAGCTGGCTCCATCCCTTCAGGTAAACTGCCAGGAGACCAGTGCGCAATTCCGCCAACTCGATAGAATGGGACGGAATTTTCAGGATTATTCTTTGCGAAAATTTTATTATCTTCAAACTCAATTTCCTCAGCGCCAACATTAAGCATTGTTGCGGCAATCCGGGCCATTTTAAGCCTCACCTTCTCAGCCGCTTGGTCGGCGGCGCTAGCCGAGGCTGGAGAAAACCGACAAGAATAATTCCCTGCTGCAATCGACCATCCATCTTTTGCTGTATCGATATCAAGAGCGACAACTACGTTTTCCGGATCAATTCCCAGTTGATCGGCTACAATCTGAGCTAGGGCTGTCCGATGTCCCTGTCCTTGTGGAACGGAATCACCAACAACATTAACCGACCCGAGTGCATCCACTGCCACTGTAACAGAAGCCACGGCGCCGTCTTTTGGTCCAGCGCGCTCCCTTTCTTCGCCTGTTTTCAAAGTTGAAATATAGCCCATATTAGACTGACTGGGTTCGACGCACGAGGCGTAACCAATACCGTATAGGCGACCCGCTTTTCGAGCTTTTTCCCTACGTTTTAAAAGTTCACTAAGGCCGCCCTCCTCAACAGTCTCATCAATTGTCCTGTGATAATCACCTGAGTCCAACAATGCCCCCGCGATTGCTTTATATGGAAACTTATCAGTTGTGATCAAATTACGCCGCATTAATTCAAGTGGATCAATACCAAGCTCCGTAGCAATTTTCTGCATCATACGCTCGACCCCAAAATACAGTTGTGGTCCTCCAAAACCCCTAACCGCACCGGTCGGGCATTTATTTGTAATCATAATATGATTTGTGACTTCTAAGTTCCGAATGGTGTAGCCATTGGTCGACACACCATGCATCCGATAGATCGGTGCAGGCATTGGCGCCCTAAGGTAGGCACCATGATCATCCCAGTTGGTTAAGCGAAGTCCAGTTACAATACCCTCATTTGAATAAGCCGCTTCTACTTCGGTCACACGATTTGGTGCTACGCTAGATGCAGACAAATGTTCTAAACGATCTTCAATCCATTTGATAGGGCGCCTAGCTTTACGAGCTAAAACACATAGTACGACAATATGCGGAAATATTACGAGCTTAGAGCCAAAACTACCCCCCGAATTTTCGGGACTTCTATGCCGTAACGCGGCAGTTCTAATCCTAAGCGCCAGTGCCATAACTGTGTGTACTGAAAATGGTCCTTGAAAGTTAGACAAGACATCAAAGCCTTTAGTAGATTCCACATACTCAGCAACAATAGCATAGGTCTCCATTGGGGTGATTGAATTCCGCGGATAACGTACTTTAATTTTTGTAGTATTATCTGCTTCATCAAAAGCTTGTTTAGGGTTTCCATGAACAAAGTGTCGCTTTGAAACGCAATTCGAATCAGCACGCGGATGAATTAAAGGCGCCTCAGGAGAAGCAGATTTTACAGGATCAATGGTAGCTCGCAGAATATTATATTTGACCTTGATGAGATCAAGGGCATCCTCAGCTACATAACGATCAACAGCAGCTATAACGGCTATAGGGTCGCCAACATGGCGCACCTTACCAACTGCCAAACCATAATAATCAATTGGATTTTCAAAACCCACAATAAGCGGGTCTGTCTCCCTAGCCATATCTTCACCTGTTATGACAGCGAAGACCCCCGGCAGTTTTAGGGCTTCTATATAATCTATTGATTCGATCTCCGCATGGGCATGCGGAGATCGAAGAAATGCAGCCTGCAGGGTACTCTTCTTGACTGGAGTGTCATCAACAAATTGGCCTTGGCCTTTAAGCAATGCGTAATCTTCAACACGCAACATTCTGCGTCCAACATGTTTTTTTTTATCCTCCTGCTCAACCGGGATAGCAAAATCCGTCATAAACTCTCAGGCTCCATAGATATCATCTCACTAGGATTTTTATACTATTTTTACGACACGTAATTTCGACCAGATCATAAACAAAAAATCAATTATCTAAACTCATATCTCGATAGCACTGTAAATAAAAATATCTAGTTATCAAATCTAACCATTGCGTATAGTTTAAGGAATATTTATATACAAGAAGTATTTTAATTTGAAATTCTGAGGAGTTTTTTTTGTGGAATGGTTTGTTGGTGTTGATGTTGGTGGGACTTTTACTGACTTCTTTGCGACCGAATCTCGGTCGGGAACAATTAAATATTTTAAGAGGCCATCAACACCTGAAAACCCGGGGCAAGCCATTGTAGATGGCCTGAAAGAAATGTGTGATGAACTCTCAATTAATCCGACGGATATTGAACGATTTTGTCATGGTACTACGGTAGCAACAAATTCACTAATTCAAAGACGCGGCGGGAAAGTTGCCTTAATAACTACCGAAGGTTTTCGCGATTTATTAGAGATAGGAAGGCAAACTAGACCTCATATGTACTCGCTCCAAGAGGACCAACCCGAGCCCCTAGTTCCCCGAGCACGACGTTTTGAAGTTAGCGAGCGCGTAAACTCAAATGGAGAAATAATCAAACATCTAGATGAAGCTAAATTGGAAATCGTCTTTGATGCGATAGAAAGATGTAAAGCTGATTCTATTGCAGTTTGCTGCTTGTTTTCCTTCTTAAACAAAAAAACTGAATTTCGTATTGGAGAGTTATTAAAAAAACGTTTTCCAGATCTAGCACTTTCGCTTTCTTCGCGTGTACGTCCAGAATTCAGAGAATATGAGCGATGCTCAACAACAGTATTAAATGCCTATTTACAACCTGTAATGGGAAATTACTTAACCCACTTAGAAAAAGAACTGAGTGATTATATGCCGGATTCTCCTATAAAAATATATCAGTCAAGTGGTGGATTAATGTCCATCGAAACCTCAAAAGAGTTTCCCATCAGGACTGCACTTTCAGGACCGGCTGCAGGCGTGGTAGGGGCGGTATATAGTGCTAAAGCAAGCAGCCATCCAAATGTTGCAACCTTGGATATGGGGGGCACCAGTGCTGATGTTGCTCTAATTCGAAATTATGATGCTGGTGTAAGGTCAGACCGCGATGTTGCCGGTTTCCCAGTAAGGCTGCCAATGGTTGACATACACACGGTAGGCGCCGGGGGGGGCTCTATCGCATGGTTAGATCGCGACGGACTGATGAAGGTTGGGCCTTCTAGTGCCGGAGCAAATCCGGGACCCGCGTGCTATGGCTTAGGAGGAGTAAAACCCACTGTAACAGATGCAAATTTAGTTTTAGGCCGATTATCAAGCGGAGGACTAATAGGTGGCGCAATGGAGTTAGACATTGATGTAGCTCGCATGGCTATTAAGGAACTTGCGGATGAAATTGGCTTTACTATCGAGAAAACTGCTCAAGGCATCTTAGGCATCGTTGTTGCTAATATGGTCAGGGCAGTTCGTACAATTTCGGTGGAACGTGGTCATGATCCTCGCGATTATGCTCTTATGCCATTTGGAGGCGCAGGTCCTCTGCATGGATCGGAAGTTGCTCGGGCAATGGATATGAAAGAAATTATTGTACCTGTAGCGCCCGGCATTTTATGTGCCCAAGGTTTAATAACATCAGACCTCAAAGAAGACTTTGTGCGTAGCGGCCGATTTGAAGTCAATAACAATTGGCCCGCCGAAATACAAAAGATCATGGGACTATTAGATCAAGAGGCTCAAGATTGGTTCAATGTTGAAAAAATTTCAGCAGCCAATCAGCAGTTTAGCGTAACCCTTGACGCTCGTTATGTTGGACAAAATTTTGAGTTACAAGTTGAATTTAGAGAGAATGACCAATCAACTATACCCATTCCATCAAAAATTGAACAAGTCATCCTACAATTCAATACAGTGCATGAGCAATTTTATGGCTTTAGCAATCAAGACGAGCAGATTGAGGTGGTTAATATTAGGCTCACAGCAAAAGGTCAGCTGGATGTTATAGCCCCCTCTCCAAATAAAAAAAACGCACGTAAAAATTCAGGTCCAATTGGATCGCGTATGGTATGGTTTGATCAGGCCAGACCCATTAAAACACCAGTCTATAATAGAGCAATTTTAGAGATCGGTACAAAAATTTTAGGTCCGGCAATAATTGAACAGTTTGACTCAACAACGGTAGTGTTTCCTGACGATAAATTGCACATAGATAATGCTTTAAACCTTATTATTGATATAAACCCAAAGTAACAGTTGGTGTCATGAGTAAAAATAACAAAATAAAATCCATAAAACTCGATCCCATTACGTTAGAAATTATGTTTAATGCACTTCGTTCGGTTGCAGATGAAACCTTTATCGTATTGATGAAAAGTGCTTATTCAACAAATATCAAAGAACGGCGCGATCACTCCACGGCCATCATGGACCCAAATGGTCGCCTCATCGTCCAGGCCGATGCATCTTTGCCAGTGCATCTGGCCTCGATGGGAGGTCTAATGGAAGCACTCTTAAAGAAATTTGAAAATAGAATTGAGCCGGGCGATATTTTCATTGCTAACGATCCACATGTAGCAGGTGGAACTCACTTACCCGATATTAATATGGCTATGCCCATTTTTGTCGATGATATTTTAGTAGCTTTTATGTGCAACATTGCCCACCACGCTGACGTGGGTGGCTCTGTGCCTGGCAGTATGGCGGGTGGCATGACTGAGATTTATCAAGAAGGACTGCGTATTCCAGTAGTGCGCCTATTCCACAAGGGTGAACTTCAAACTGATTTATTAGATTTAGTCCTACTGAATGTTCGGGTGCCCGATGAACGGCGCGGGGATTATTTTGCTCAAATAGCTTCCTGTAGGCTTGGGGCGTCACGTATAACTGAGGTAATAAAAAAATACAGTATTCCAGCAATTTTATCATGTTTTGACGAAATAATCATTCGGACAACACGCCGAATGAAAGAAGTAGTTAAAGACCTACCAGATGGCACCTATCGGTTTGAAGATATTATGGATGACGACGGTATGGGAACATTTGAAATTCCGGTTAAAGTAAAAATAACAGTAAAAGGTAGTGATATTCATTTTGATTTTACTGGAACTTCAAATCAGGTAACAGGGAATATCAACGTAACCCGAAATGCCACACAGGCATCGGTGTGCTATGCCTTAAAAGCGTTACTTGATCCGGACGTTCCAAATAACCAAGGTGTCCTCGATTTACCTAAAATTACGATCAACAAAGGCTCCTTGCTAGATGCACGCTTCCCGGCCCCTGTTGCAGCTCGGGCTAATACCTGCCAGCGCATAATAGATGTAATTCTTGGAGCATTATCAAAAGCAAAACCGGAAGTAGCAGTCGCAGCTGCAAATGGAGCCAATACAACAGCAGTTTTCTCGGGGATAGATCCAAGAACAGGGGAGAATTATATCTACCTTGAAACCTTAGGAGGCGGTTTTGGCGGACGATCGACAAAAGATGGCAAAGATGGCGTCCAGGTTCACATTACAAATACCTCCAATTTACCCGTTGAATCCATAGAAATGGAATATCCACTCATGGTGAACTCTTATCGTTTAATCGAAGGCTCTGGCGGAGTGGGGCGCCATAGGGGTGGCCTCGGCCTGGAGCGGGTTATAGAGCCTATTAATCATGAATGTACTTTCAATGGGGCTGGCGAACGTTTTACGCAGAGACCATGGGGTATCTTTGGCGGTGCCGAAGGAATGTCGGGGGAATTTCTAAAACTTGAAAGTAACGGCAATCAAAAGCGCCTTCCAAACAAACCCATCGGGATTAGTATAGCAGAAAAAGAAGCTGTAATCATCCGAACGCCAGGCGCGGGGGGGTACGGGCCTGCAGAAGAACGTACGAAGGAAGACTTGACTGAAGACGCTATTAGCGAGAAATTCACTCAAGAATTTTTAAAGCAACATTACCCGCAATGGCCTTCAAAATGATAACTCAAATACGTGTCCCAGAACCTGATGAAGTATTGTCGATTACTTTAAAGGACAGTGCTGAGGTTAAGATCCGACGATACATAAATAATGGCAAACCCTGTTTAATGCTCAGTCATGGTAATGGTTTTGCCATCGACGCATATGCCCCTTTTTGGGAACCATTACGTGAAAAATTTGAACTTTGTATTTATGATCAACGGCACCACGGCTGGAATAATCCCGCTCCAACACAAAAGGCCGGATTTGAATTATTTGCAAATGACCTTGATGAGATCATTACTCGATTGCGGCAAATATACCAGGATAGGCCCCTCTTCGGCGTTTATCACTCGCTTTCAGCAGTAGCGGCATTGCTACATGCAACCAGCTACAGAAATCCACTTGACGCTTTAATTTTGTTTGACCCGCCATTGCAACCCCCAAAGGGCCACATACTTTATGATGTTGCACATAACTTTGAGATGATGCTCTCAGGATGGTCGAGCAAGCGGCAAAATGAGTTTCACTCGCCTGACGAATTGGCGGATCAATTTTCAAAATCGAGATCTTTATCCGGATGGGTTTCTGGAGCTCATCATTTGATGGCAAAATCGACTTTAAAACAAAAAGATGATAAGTGGTATTTAATCTGCCCACCAGATGTTGAAGCACAAATTTATCTCGACAATGCAAATTTAATTATTTGGGATTTTTATTCGAAGTTAAATGTTCCTGCAGCAATAATCAGCGCAGATCCAGAACACCCAGCAAGGCAGGCTCCAGCCCAAGTCTGTACTACATTGATTAATGAAACTAACATGCCATTCCGAATGATTGAAGGTACAACACATCTACTACAAATTGAGAAACCTCAAGAATGTCGTGATGCCTTATTTGATTTACTACAACAAATAACTGCATCATAAGAAAAGGGGTCAAGCTTCAAATTAAAAGGCTACGGTTAGCATAATTATAGAGTAATTATTCTGTAATAAAATAATGCCCAAAAAATTCATGATACCGCGTGCATTGAATTTAACAAAAAAACTAAGAGTTAAAATGGACCATTTTGTCACAACTTAAATAGTTTTATTGAATGTACCGGTCAAATAATTGAGGCTCCAGTACGAAGACAAGAAAGAAGGCCATCCAAACTATTGATGGAATTGCCAGCAGCATAATTTTTACTCTACGCTTATTTACACGCCGTTGTCTCGGTGTCATTGATTATTCCCTATAAATTCTCAGAGAAACGGCTTCTATTTCACGCTCTATAAAACGCCTCGGTCATTTTCTCAATTAGCTGTAATAACGTTACAAACATCAATTTTTTCTTCATAAAATGTATTCTATCTTGTATCATTTTTTACGTTATCTTATCCGGATTGGATCAAATCGGTTCAAAGTAAACTTGTAGTAATACCATTAATGAAAATAGAAACATGGATAGTATTAAGAACTATCAAGCTTCGATTGTAGCCAGAGCATGCCCAATATCAACCACCCAATGATACCTGCTGAAAATACATATTTTAGAAGATGGAGGTGAGAGAAGGTTAACGCCATACCTATGACTGGTGCCACGGAGCTATCCCTCTTCATACACCAAGCTAGATTTTTATTCATACGAGCCATATAAATTACTAATACTGAGGATTATCTGGATAAAATTAAGCCTCCACCCAGTCCAGACTCAATAGTATTTATAATACGCTTTCTAAACAAATTTGTATGCTGACGACCAATTTCTTCAGCTAAATCAGCATTGCGCGATGAGATGGCATCTATCATCTCATTATGTTGTCCAATTACATCTTTATAATAACCTTTATCAATCGAAACGTTAGATAAACCCGTTCCAAAAGCAGAGAGTGAAAGACGTAATCCGACTGTTAAAAGCTCGGCATAAATGGTGCTGATATACTTGTTACCGCACGCATCAAGCATCACTGCGTGAAAATCGCGATTAGTTTCGCTCATTTTGGCTATGTCGCGTGCCATTGTGGCTTTGATAAAATGGTCGTTAATCTTTCTTAGATCAGCCAACTGTTGATCCGATGCTCTTACTGCACATAATCTTAAAACTAGTCTTTGACAGACGTCTAAGGCTTCAAAAAATTGAGGCACATCCGATATATCAATTTCAGCTACTCGAGCGCCTCTATTGGGAAGCAAGGTAACTAATCCCTCTGAGGCTAGACGAATAAGTGCTTCTCTAACAGGCGTGCGCGAGACGTTAAAGCGTTTTTCTAAAACGGGTTCTTCGATGTTGTCTCCTGGTGGTAACCTTAGCTGGAGTATGTCCTCCTTTAACCCTTTAAACACGGTCTGAGCTCCAGTCCCTTTCGGCCGTCCGCGCACTTTAAGGCCCTTTTTTTTCATCTTTTTAATTTTCGGCACAGTCGTAATAATATTTCTCCTTAAGCCTAAACAATACATTTAGTTTCAAAATTCTTCATTGCACCCTACAATTAATCACTTTAGATACAGGGTGTATTAAATACAATGAGAAGGTATGTGCTGAGGTTGAAATTAGGAAGTAAAAAATTAAAAAACATAATTTATTAAAATAGTTCTAAAAGGGGGGTACTAAGTAAATGGCAACGACACTAGATTTTCCAAGACATTCAGAAAAGCAAATAGAACAATTTCGTTCTTCTGGCTATTGGAATGATGACACCTTGTCGACCTATATTGAAAAATGGTCTAACAAAACTCCTAAAAAAACTGCAATTGTAGCGCCAGATCGCGAGTTAACATATTCAGAGTGGCACTCCTCATCTTTAAAATTTGCAAATGCCTTAATTAGCCTTGGTCTCAAGCGCGGCGATGTAATTGCTATTCAATCTCCTAACACACCTGAGTTTCTCATTGCATATATCGGCATTGCTCTAATGGGCGGAGTGATGTGCACTCTGCACATGCCATATCGAGCGGGTGAAATGGCACCACTAATGAACCATGGAAACACTAAAGCTATTATCTGTTCACAAGGCGATAACAAATATGACGCCCCACAAACTATGGAAGGATTAAAAGAAAGAGTTCCTACACTTGAGCATATTATAGTAATCGGAGAGCCCCAGAATGGGCAGAAAAACTTCAAAAAGTTAATCGAGAATGCAACCTCCTCGCCCATTAAAGACCCGCCAATTGCAAGCGATCCATGTATTCTTTGCTTTACCTCAGGCACCTCAGCCTCACCCAAAGGTGTGGTTCGAACCTACGAGACATTAACGGCCAACGCTCGGATATATTCACCGACTATTCAACTGACCGCTGATGATCGAGTAATGGTAGCGCCACCATTTACGCATGTTTTTGGCCTTACCTGTGCAACGCTAGCTCTTTGCTGGGGGTCTACAAATGTATTGATGCCATTGTTTACGCCAGAACTTTATACAGACCGCTTAATCAATGCTAAGCCGAATATACTTTTTTCAGCACCCGCTCACGTTGCAGCATCAATCAAGGCAGGACTGCTAGATGACGTCGACTTATCATCCCTTAAAGAAGTAGTAATAGCTGGCTCGGTTTGCCCTCCCGAAGTCGCTGCCGATTTAGAACGGAGAATGCCTAATGGACGTTCTGGCCAATTATTCGGTATGACTGAAACAATATTAATAATGCAAACGCCGTTAAATGAGCGTCCAGAAATACGCCATTCTAGTACAGGGCGTAAAACAAAAGGCATCGATATTCGAATCACTAATCCTCTCGACGATACAGAAGTAGCCACTGGCGAAGAAGGAGAATTACTTCTTCGTGGCTACACGATTATGGCAGGATATTTAAATAATGAGGCTGCAAATAAAGCTGCCTTTACGTCAGATGGATATTTTAGATCAGGGGATTTGGCAACATGTGACGTAGATGGAAATGTAATTATAACCGGCCGCGTAAAAGATGTAATAAATAGAGGTGGTATTAAAATTAATCCAACAGATATTGAAAATATCCTTCAGGCTCATCCCGGTATTATTTTAGCAGCACTAGTGCCAATGCACGATGACATTCTTGGCGAGCGAATCTGTGTATTCATTACACTTTCTCCAAAAGCCTCAATCACATTTGAAGAAATTACAAGTTATCTTGGACAAAATGGAATCGCCAAAATGCGCTGGCCTGAACGGCTTGAGATTATTGATGAAATGCCGATGACCCCAACACGAAAAATACAAAAAGGTGAATTAATAAAATTGTTATAAGTAAAATATAGATATATGGCTCAACAATAATAGGCAAAATACAACTTAATATATATTCTAAGGAGTAACCCGTGAGAGGACTTATTATTCATGAATTTGGACCAATTAGTAGCCATCAGGTTGAAGATTTCGATGATCCAATAGCAAGTAAAGGTGAGGTGATCGTTGATGTTCATGCTATAGGCCTAAATTTCCCAGATACACTAATGATTCAAGGTAAATATCAAATGTGGCCGGAGCGACCCTTCGTCCCTGGCCGCGATGCAGCGGGTATTATTTCAGCTGTTGGAGAGGGTGTTAAAAATTTAAAAATAGGGGATCGTGTCGCCTGTCAGGTACTATGGGGGGCATTTGGCAATAAGGTATGTGCTCCGGAGCCTAAAGTATTCAAACTCCCAGACGAAATAGATTTTGTGAGCGCAGCCGGCATGATTACAACATACAATACCGCCCATGTTGCGGTTTATGAACGTGGTAATGTGCAGTCTGGTGAAACTGTTTTTATAACTGGTGCATCAGGCGGCGTTGGACTTGCTATGGTTGAAATGGCAAAGGCGCGTGGTGCAACCGTGCTTGCTGGCGCTACCTCTAAAGAGAAAGGGGATCTCGCAATTGCACACGGGGCAGATCACTGGATAGATCTAAGCGTAGAGGATCTACATCAAGGCGTAAAAAATCAGGTATTAGCTGCAATCGGTGAAAATTTATGTCAGGCGGTTTTCGATGTAGTTGGCGGTAAAGTTTTTGATGCTGCAATGCGATGTCTCTCATATCGAGGGAGAATGGTCATCGTTGGTTTTGCAACCATGGATATTTCAATGCCAAAAGGTCATCATATACTCCTAAAAAATATTTCAATTATAGGCGCGCCACTCGACATCAACTTTAAAAAATCCATTGACGTTATTCATCGAGGGATAAAAATTATATTTGAACTTTGGAAAACAGGTAAAATAAAGCCTGAAGTTGGCCAGATTTTGCCATTAGACAAAATTACTACGGCAATACAATCTATTGAAGACCGTACTGCGCTTGGTAAGATTGTTATAACAACTGATAACTTTATCTTACCGACTAATAAATGACCACAACTCTAGCCAACTTACATGCAAGAGTTCAAGAGACCTATTGGCGTGTAAATTCAATTTCCCCGTCTGGCAGTAGATAGAGTACAAGTGCCGTACCGTTTTTTACCGTTGGATTGTGTGCAGAATTCGGCTCGTAAACAATCCACCCTGCACCATGGTTGTCAAATTCTGCATTACCATTAATTGGCATAATTAAATCTATTTCGCCCTTTGGATGGCGATGGTGTGGACCGACGACATCTGTCATGTGAACGACGTCAACGCTATATCCATTGACTTCTTTAATGACCCTCCCAAATTTAATACCACCAAATTCTTGCCCACACATCCACCCTTCCTGCATACCCGCTTCACAGGTTTGTTGAATCTCGGTAAATACCTCGCTACCTGGAGGGTACAAATTATTTAAATCTGAAGCTAAATCCATATTTAACGGTTTTTCTGCAATTGCTATGGTAACTTTATGAATAGCTGCCGTAAAAGTCTCTTTATCCATTAATTTATTCCTGTTTTTTCATGAAATTTATTGCAAGAAAGTTGATAGGCTTCAATTTTTTTCCGAAATTCTATCGAAATCGGAATCGCTTTAAAACTATCCACATCTACAAAACAAACTACTTGGTCAACATGAAAGCAATGGTTCTTTTTAGAATCAAAACCATCAAAAACATAGTTTAAAGAAGCCTTTCCAAGTTTTTTTATTTCGAGTGAAATGTCTATATACTCACTTGTCTTCATGGGATACATGAATTCACAACTCATTTTAACTGTAGGGGTGTCTATTTTAAGATCATCTCGAAGCGTCATAGAGGTATAGCCAAACATTTCAATTAGCCACTCCTCAACAGTTTCCAGCGCGTAGTGAAAGACACGGGGTGTATAAAGAATTCCTGCTGGATCACTGTCTCCCCAAAGTATGCGCCGACGTGTGGTAAATGGAATAGTCATGGGATATGATTGAATAACCTTATGTTGTAATATGGAAACATCTAAAATTACGGCTAAATATTTATGGCGAAATATGTTGTGTCCAACATGCTCCTCAAATATAATTTTCAGTACTATATAAACACTAAATAATATGCATTTTATCAAATAAAGCAATGGTTAGGAAACGCAAATAATGGATGGTGGTACAGCACTAGCGCGAGTTACAAATACGGGAGAGCGGTCCTTTGGCTCTGAAATTAAAAAACTTACCCTAGGTGCCGGTGAAGAATTCCATGGAGAGGGCATCCTTGCAGTAACCAAAGCTTTATTGCAATCAGGCATAACATATGTTGGCGGGTACCCTGGCGCTCCTATGTCTCATTTAATTGATGTGCTCGCTGATGCGAGTGAAGAAATTCTTGAACCGATGGGAATAACTTACGAACAGGCTGCCTCTGAAGCCGGAGCAGCCGCACTTCTCTCGGCATCTATTCATTATCCTATTCGAGGCGCTGTTACCTGGAAATCAGTTGTAGGGACCAACGTTGCCTCGGATGCACTCTCCAATTTAGCATCAACCGGGGTGACTGGTGGCTCACTTATTATTTTGGGTGACGATTATGGTGAAGGCTCAAGTATTATGCAGGAACGAACCTACACCTTTGCCATGAAATCTTCCATACCGTTAGTCGACCCGCGTTATGACATGGAGCGCATGGTTGAACTAACAGAACAGTGCTTTGGTATTTCAGAAGCATCCAATATGCCAGTATTTCTAAACATGAGAATCAGAGCTTGTCACTTAACTGGCACATTTATAGCCAAAGATAATAAGATAGCCAAATTTAACTTCAACAATCCCATTCCTGAGCAGAAATACGATGTAACTAAAATTGTTTTACCACCAGCTTCTTATCAGCACGAAATAGCAAAGTTTGAAACTCGTTTACCGGCAGCAGCGAATTTTGCTATAGAAAATAAAATCAACGAACTTTTCGAAGGTTCGCAGGAAAATAAAAAAATTGGCATTATTACTCAAGGTGGAACATATACGGTTGTCATGCGTGCTCTCCGTCGATTGGGAGTTGCAGATGCATACGGGAACAGTGATGTAGAAATCTACTGTATGAATTTAGTCTATCCATTGATCCAGAGTGAGCTAATTGATTTCATGGTAAATAAGGAGAGTGTTTTAGTAGTAGAGGAGGGTAATCCTAACTACATAGAAACCCAAATCGCCGAAATTGCACATACCAATGTAATTAAATGCCGTGTTCATGGTAAAGACATGTTACCTATGGCAGGGGAATACGTCTCCAACGTTGTTCGTGAAGGAATTGCACAATATCTGGCTGAAGAAGGCTCAACAGAAATTAGTAAACTAGCTTTAGATAAAAATACCGAAATCATTGCGAAAACAAAAAAGGCTCAGTCGCATTTGCCAAGCCCTATGCCACCCCGACCACCGTCATTCTGCACGGGTTGTCCGGAGAGGCCTATCATGGCTGCCTTAAAACTGCTAATGAAAGAACGCGGTAAATTTCACATATCAATGGATATCGGTTGTAATCTTTTTGGCTCCTTACCCCCCTTCAATGTCGGCAATACAGTCCTCGGGTATGGCCTCAGCTTGGCGAGCAGTGGGGCCATTGGACCCGCACTTGGTCAACCTAACGTCGCCATTATGGGGGATGGTGGTTTTTGGCATAACGGGTTCACATCCGGCGTCGTAAATGCTCAGTGGAATAAATACGATTCTGTTTTAGTCATACTCGACAATGGCTATGCGGCAGCCACAGGCCAACATAAGTTACCATCAACAGGATCAACACCACGCGGCCTTGAATCATTATTATCAATTGAAAATGCCCTCAAAGGAGTCGGTATCACTTGGGTCAAACATGTTGATTCGTACAGTCTAGAAAATACCATTGACGTACTTAGGGAAGCTATGGAGGCTCGTAGCGAGGGCCTTAGGGTCGTGATATCAAACAACGAATGCATGCTAGCTAAACAACGGCGTATCAAACCAGAAAAAGCGGCTAACCTTAAAGCCGGAAATACTGTAATCCATGAAAAATTTGGCGTGGATGAAGAAGTCTGTACTGGCGACCATTCTTGTATGCGGTTGAGCGGATGTCCATCACTTACCTTAAAACAAAGTAAGGATCCTCTAAAAGAGACGCCTGTTGCTCACGTTGATGAGAGTTGCGTCGCCTGCGGTAATTGTGGTGAAGTAGCACACGCAGCCCAACTATGCCCATCATTTTATAAAGCAACAGCCATCCAGAATGCAGGAATAATTCGCAAATATGCATCATCAATAAATCGTTCTTTTCTCAATCTAATGGGAAGTGTTAAATGAACGAAATCACAACAACTACACCTGATCGCCCAATTTGTGTTTTACTAGGCGCACTTGGTGGCCAGGGTGGGGGCGTTTTGATCGACTGGTTGGTTAATTCCGCCAAAAGAGCCGGCTATCCAGCGCAAGCGACATCAACGCCTGGGGTAGCACAAAGAACCGGAGCTACAACCTACTACTTTGAATTATTTCCAGAGAAGAACCCTATTGAAAGCCCTATTTTTACATTTTTTCCTGCGTCAGATGATTTAGATATAATGATTGCGATGGAACCTACAGAGGCTGGTCGTGCAATAGAGCGAGGGTTCGTAACAGATTTTACCACCGTCATAACAACAACTGAGCGAGTTTATTCTACAGCAGAAAAAGTATCGGCAGGGGATGGGCGCATTGACGTTATTCCTGTTATTGACGCTATCAAAAAAGCAGCGAAAAAATTAATACAGCTTGATGTGTCTGCCCTATCCGCCGAAACATCTGCCAGAGGAAACGCCATTGCATTTGGAGCTGTTATTGGAAGCGGCATTCTACCTTTAACTCCAGAAGACTGCAGAGCGGCTATTACCGCAAAAGGTGTTGCGGTTGGGAGTAATTTAGCTGGTTTTGATATAGGACTTAAAGCGGCAAAAGAGGGTATCCAACCAAGCAGGCAAGATGATGACCTCACGTTTGACAAGGCACCGAACGAATTTGATGGAGAAATCTCAATATTCCCCGAGACTACTCGCGAAATTATTTCCCATGGAATTGTTAGATTGATTGACTACCAAGGCCCTAATTATGCTCGGGAATATCTTAAACGTTTAAAACGAATTTTAGATATTGATACGGATCAAACCAAAAAGCTTACCTCCGAAATGGCTCGCCATCTGGCCCGCTGGATGAGCTTTGAAGACGTTATTCGTGTTGCCCAATTAAAAACGCGACCAGGGCGACTTTCTCGGATCCGAAACGAACTAAAAGTAGGCCCAAATACGCCATTAAAACTAACAGACTATTTCAAACCGGGACGCGATGAAGTTTTAGGAGTTATCCCCAAAAGTTTGAGTTGGTTGGTACCATCGCTGAGCAAAGGAATAGCTCTCCATATACCGACAGGATCAGCTTTTGGATTTGCCATGTTAAAATTTTTATCTATTCTAAAGCCATTGCGAACTAAAACTAGCCAGTATATTGAAGAACAAAAGGCGATTGATCAATGGCTAAATGCAGTGATCAAAGCTAAATCTCAGGACTATTATTTGGCATGCCAAACGGCTAACCTTGCAATTCTAGCTAGGGGTTATGGCGACGTGCGCAAAACAGGATTGAAAAAACTCGATTTGTTATTTATCGATTGGAATAAAAAATTAGAAAATGACCATTCTGGTATGACAGCCCAAGTAGACCAAATGATTTTACTTGCACATTCCAATCCCGATGTAATTTAAGATTTCTCTAGGAAAGTATTATGGGTGAAAAACGAAATAAAACGCATCTTCATTGCACGGTGAATGGTAAAGAACGTGATAACTTTGTACCAGACAACATGCTTCTAGTTGATTATCTCCGCGAAGATCTGGACCTCACGGGCACTAAAATTGGTTGCGATGGTGGTGAATGCGGTTGCTGCACTGTTCTTATAGGAGGCGCACCTCAACATGCCTGCTTGCGCCTGGCAGCAACTTGTCAAGAGCTAGACATCGAGACTATTGAGTCTCTGTCAGATGCCAGCCGCCTCTCCGCCCTACAACGCGGCTTCCACGAAAAACTTGGTGCGCAATGCGGTTTTTGTACTCCGGGCATGATTATGGCGGCTGAAGGTTTGCTTAGACAAAATCCTAATCCAAGCGAAGAACAAATCCGTCAAGGGCTAGCCTCTAATATCTGTCGCTGTACAGGCTACATAAAAATTATTGAATCGGTTCAATTTGCAATTGGTGAATTAAAATTGGCGGGGAACGCGACATGAACCAAATAAAGCCGACCAAATCTATTGGAATTCGAAAACCATTGGTAGATGGTCCCGAAAAAGTTTCTGGCAAAGCACTTTATTCAGCCGATTTTATCCCAGCCGACTGTTTAGTAGGACGCATATTTAGAAGTCCTATTTCTCACGGTGAGATAATTGAGGTCGATGTTTCAAAAGCTGAAGCATTGCCCGGTGTGAAAGCCGTTATCACTGGTGATGTGACAGATGAGACGTTTGGTGTTTTGCCAATCGCCAGGTTTGAATACCCACTAGCCCGCGATAAAGTGCGCTATAAAGGTGAGCCAGTAGCTTGTGTGGCAGCAATTGACGCCGAAACGGCTCAAAAGGCAATCGAACTCATTAAATTCAATTATAAAGAGCTGCCTGCATACTTTACCTCAAAAGATGCAATGGCCAAGGGATCCGTCAATATACACGACCACCGTGAAGGTAATATCGAACGCGATGTGGATTTTGATCTTGGAGAAACTGATGGTGGGCTTAAAGCTGCCGACTTAATTATGGAAGAAACCTACAATTGCGCGGAAGTAGCCCAAGTACAAAGTGAACCCCATGCGGCAATAGCTGAATACGACGCAATACGCGACTTTATGACTGTGCGTGCAAGCACGCAAGTTCCATATTATGGACATAAAATGCTGGCAAAAACTCTCAAAATGCAAGAGAGCAAAGTTCGCATGATTAAGCCATTTGTAGGTGGAGGATTTGGGTGTCGTACGGAGTGTTTAAATGTTGAACTCATTTGTGCTCTCGCGGCACGCGCTGCGCAAGGTACAGTCCGTATTGTAACAAGCCGCGAGGAGACATTTATTACCCATCGCGGTAGGCCAGAGACTGATGTGGAAATTAAAATTGGTGTTAAAAAAAATGGCTTAATCACTGCTGTTGATTTTAAAGCTATCCAGCGTGGCGGAGCATATAGTGGCTATGGAGTTGTAACTATTCTCTATGCTGGTGGCCTGATGTTTGGTGTCTACAATTTGCCTGCTGTACGATATCGTGGACTTCGCGTTCTTACCAACACCCCGCCGCCTGGTGCAATGCGTGGGCATGGAACGACGGACGTACGCTATGCATTTGAAAGCCTACTCGATAAAATTGCGAATGAATTGGGCATTGATGCAATTGAAATACGGCGAAGAAATCTTTTAAAAGCTCCTAAGTATGAAACTCTAAACGAGATGTTTATTAATTCCTACGGACTGCCTGAATGCCTGGATTGGGTCGAAGAGAAAAGCGGTTGGAAAGAACGTAAAGGAAAATTAGGCCCAAACAGAGGTCTAGGGGTAGCTTGCGCACACTATCCAAGCGGTGCATCGAAACCCGTAAACTGGACTGGGGAACCCCACGCCACCGTCCATCTAAAACTTGACTGGGATGGATCAATAACACTTTTGACGGGCGCTCCGGAAATTGGGCAAGGCTCCACAACAATGGCAACCCAATGTGCTGCTGAAATACTTGGTCTGGATATGTCACGCTTTCAAAGCCTTACTAGCGATAGTAAGTTAACACCAAAAGATAACGGTTCTTATTCCTCTCGCGTCACTTATATGGTAGGCAACGCATCTATTGATGCCGCCACTAATTTAAAGAATATTTTAATTGAAGCCGCTGCGCGTAAATTAGAGGTAAAGCCGGAAGATATTGAATGCCTCGGAGAAATATACCGCGCTGGCACACAGGATGATGGGCTTAACTTCAATGAAGTTGTGCAGGCAGCCCTTGAAGGCACTGGAACAATTACTGTTAAAGGTAACTATGATACTCTGCCGGAATCTTGGGGTACAAAAAAATACCGAGGTGGTGCTATCAGTGGCAGTATGGCATACGCCTATGCCGCTCAAGTGGTTGAAGTCAGTATTGATCCAGATACAGCGGAGATTACAGTGGAAAAGGTTTGGGCCGCTCAGGATGTTGGTAAAGCTTTGAACCCTCTAGCTGTAGAGGGACAAATCGAGGGTTCAGTCTGGATGGGAATGGGACAAGCTATTTCTGAAGGTACACAATATGTTAACGGCTTGGGCATCACCAACAGCATGCTGGATTATAGGGTCCCTACAATTATCGAATCGCCGCCAATCGAAGTTGGAATTATCGAAAGCATTGATCCACATGGGCCATTTGGAGCCAAAGAGGCGGGAGAAACTTCCTTAGTTGCATTCATTCCAGCGTTGACCAACGCTATTGCAGATGCAATTGGGGTTCGCCCAATTGACCTACCGGTTACCCCTGACAGGCTCCTACAATTGATGGAAGACTACCAAAAAACAGAAAAGGCTGCAGAATAATGGAATATATGCCAAACTTCCAACTTCATCGCCCTGAAACTCCCGAGGAGGCTATAAAGCTACTCAACGAACAACCTGAAGCAAAATTAGTTGCTGGCGGAACAGACATGATAGTCAATGTCCGGCGCGGTATTGAACAGCCCAAAAACCTGATTGATCTAAGTTCCATAAATCAGCTAAAAGAAATTACCGAATCTAACGATGGCCTTCGGATTGGGGCTGGAGTAACGCTTAACAAGGTGGCAACTACGGCCTTAATAAAAAAAGGCTACCCGGCAGTAGCCGAAGCTGCATCATCTGTAGCAGGCGGCACACACCAACAGTATGGGACACTTGGGGGTAACCTATGCTTAGATACGCGCTGTTTGTTTTATAATCAAAGTGAATGGTGGCGCCAAAGCAATGACTATTGCATGAAAGAACGAGGAGATGTGTGTCACGTGGCGCCGGGTGGGAAACGTTGCTTTGCAGCATTCTCTGGGGATGTTGCGCCAGCAATGTTAGTATATACGGCAGAAGTCGAGTTGCTAAGCTCCAGGGGAATACGACGTATCCCACTAGCTGAAATGTATCAAAATGATGGAATGAACCATTTAACGTTAGCTCCTGATGAATTGGTTAGTGCAGTTCATTTGCCAAGAACTCTAAATGGAACCCCATCCCGTTATGAAAAAGTGCGTATTCGGGGTTCGATAGACTTTCCATTGGCTGGTGCAGCCGTTCGACTAAAAATGAACTGTGGAAAAGTTGAAGACATTTCAATCGCATTGACTGGCGTAAACCCATTTCCCCAAATCATTAAAGGTACGGATGAATATATTGGTAAAGCTCTCAATGATGAGGGCCTCGACATTTTACGAGACAGTGTTCGTAAACAAGCAAAACCAATGAAAACAACCACGGTGGCCCCATGGTACCGTCGTCGTGTAATTGGAGCTCTAGCCAGAAAATTAATAAAAGAACTTGCTGCTTAAAAGTTAGGTAGGCTCACTTTAACTAAAAAATGGCATTCATTATAATGGTAATATTCCAATAGTTTTCATAAGTGTTTGATCACAATTTAGTTTAGACCTAAACTAAATTGTGATCAAACAAAGTTGGAACTTAATTGAAAGACCAATATGGCAAAAAAAATAGAATTTCAATGGGATGACCCTTTTTTCTTCGATGACCAACTAGAAGAAGAGGAACGCCTTGTCCGAGATACGGCGCGCAACTACGCCCAGGAAAAATTGATGCCCCGAGTTTTAGAGGCCAATAGACATGAAATCTTCGATCGGGAAATATTTAACGAAATGGGTGAGCTAGGGTTTTTTGGCATTACCCAGCCAGAGGAATATGGAGGTGCTAACCTCAATTATGTATGTTATGGCCTAGTAAATCGGGAAGTGGAAAAAATAGACTCTGGCTACCGTTCTATGATGTCTGTTCAATCATCCCTAGTAATGCACCCAATTTACAGCTACGGCAGCGAAGAACAAAAGAAAAAATATCTGCCCAAACTTTCGACGGGTGAGTGGATTGGTTGCTTTGGTTTAACGGAACCTGATCATGGTTCAGATCCTGGTGGAATGACAACACGAGCTCAGAAAAAAGATGGTGGGTATATTATAACCGGTAATAAAATGTGGATTTCAAATTCACCGGTAGCAGATGTCTTTATCGTTTGGGCTAAGTTAGAAGGCGTTATCAGGGGGTTTATCCTTGAAAAAGGAATGAAGGGTTTAAGTGCACCAAAAATAGAAGGCAAATTTTCACTCCGTACGTCCATTACTGGCGAAATTGTAATGGATAATGTACCTGTGCCAGGCGAAAATATACTACCAAACGTTTCCGGTCTGGGGGGGCCATTTGGTTGTCTCAACAAAGCCCGTTTTGGTATTTCATGGGGAACAATGGGTGCCGCAGAGTTTTGCTGGCATGCAGCAAGACAATACACGCTAGACAGAAAACAATTTGGCCGGCCATTAGCTGCTAATCAGCTTATTCAAAAAAAACTTGCTGACATGCAAACTGAAATTACATTGGGCCTACAAGGTGTACTGCGAATTGCAAGACTTATGGACCAAGACCGTTGCCCTCCAGAGGATATCTCTATGATGAAGAGGAACAATGCGGGTAAAGCGCTAGATATAGCCAGAATGTCTAGAGATATGCATGGTGGCAATGGGATTGTCGATGAATTTCACGTTATCAGGCACCTGATGAACCTTGAAACTGTTAATACATATGAAGGTACTCATGATGTTCACGCTCTTATATTGGGAAGAGCCCAAACAGGTTTACAAGCCTTCTTTCCAGAATAATATTCTGCTAAATTGAGTCCTCTATTGTTAATTTTTATGTTGGCTAAGATCCTTGATTTTAGATTTGAGTAGCAAATGATTTGGCGTTTTTCTAAATAGGCAATCTTGACTTCCTACTAAATTAGTAAAGAGAATATGAATATTCCACAAATAAAATTTAAAAGCGTAACTAAAATCTTTCCCCCAAATCGCTGAACGTATTACAATGCTGTATGATGGGAAAATCATTTGGTGTGGGCAGACAACAGAAGCCAATAATTCCAATAAAACTTATTTGGATCAGTTTACACATAGCCGAGCCAAAGGTCTTATTGAATAGCAATTACCGCTATACAAAATAAGAAGGATTAGCATGACACAATCAACTAACCTTCCACTTATCGGTGTACCCACATCAATCATGAAAATACCCGGTACAAATTTTACGTCTCATGTCAGCGGTCAGCGTTATATAACATCGGTTAATAATTTTTCCAAATGTATTGCTGTCCAGATACCCTCTATGGGTAAAAAATATGACTACACCAATTTCCTTGAACGCTTTGATGGCATTTTATTAACGGGCGGAAGAGCTAATATTGAACCTCATCATTATGGAGGTCTACCATTCCCTCCAGAGGAACCAATTGATCCAGACCGAGATGGCACCGTCCTCCAAATTATTCCAACCTGTATTACTGCAGGAATCCCTTTACTTGGCATTTGCCGGGGCTTACAAGAAATTAATGTCGCGATGGGTGGCTCGTTACATTACCGTATCAACCAAATACCTGGAAAAAATGACCATCGCATGCCAAGAGGAGATGACGTCACTGAAGAAGATATTTTTAAATTGCGTCACTCAGTTACTCTTACTCCTAGCAACTTATTTCAAAAAATGGTGGCTAAGGATAAAATTCTAGTTAATACTTTGCATGGTCAAGGTGTAGACCGATTAGGAGACGGCCTTATTGTCCAGGCAGTTTCGGACGATAATGTGATAGAAGGTATTAGTATCAAGGACCACCCAAACTTTGCGGCAGCAGTACAATGGCACACTGAATTTCACCCAGAGCGAGAAGAACACACCCTATCTCGAAAACTCTACCAAGCCTTTGGAAGAGCTGCTAAAAATAGGATGCAAAGTAGGTAAGGTATTCTCTCAAATTAAGAAATGACCAAAATTATTATCAAGCCAAATCCAAATAGAGCTAAGCTGTGCATAAAATAGTTATTACCTTGCTCGTATTTTTAATATCGTACGATGCAGAGAGTTCAGAACCTTTGCTTCAGCCTTATGGAGTAATATTTGGTCAAAAATTTGATCGAAATCAACATAAAACTATTGCCCGACGCGGTAATGTGAGGTCAGTTGAACTAAAAACGACAAACCGCCCGGACGATACAGAAAAATTATTAGCTGAAATTTGTGATGATTATGGTCTACAAGTCATAACATGGCGAAGCCACATTCGCTCAGCATCCTCTGCTTTAACTAGTCATAACGAAATTCTAGAAAAAATAAAACTTAATTTTGGTGCACCAAAAATAAAACATAAAACAGCTTTTTGGATTTCCAACGAGATTAATATTGTTGTTAAGATACGTCGCAAAAATAATATTTACCAAAATCAGATTCGTTACTTGGGACCGGAAAATAAACCCTGCTTTGAAAAATTTATTACACAGCTCGAGAAAAACCACCCGTCCCTTGAGTTAAAATAAAAGAATAAATAATTATTGAAAATTCCGACATTATTCAAAATATAAAATAAATATAAAATAAATATAGATTTCTATCTTAATTTTGCTAAAAGCACTTATTAAGTCGCCCGTCTCTAACTTAATTTATTTACTAACCATCGGACGAACCCGTTTGGTAAGAATGCCAATTAAAGCGCGTAGAAATGGATCAGCACTCTCTAATTTCTCCTCGAAAACTCTGCGTGAAATTACTAATGCTTCTGTTGATACTCCAACCGCCTGCGCTGATGCCATCCGCTCGCCATCGTCGATTAAAGCCATTTCACCAAAAATTCCGCCGACATTGACTATTCCTATTGGAATCGTTTTACCATCATCGTGCCTAGATATTTGGACCATTCCATCTAACAAGACGAAAGCTGTATCACCTGATTCACCTTCACGAAAAATAAATTCCCCATCCTTATAAGTCCCTTTTCTTGAGCCGGCTGCAATCCTTGCTCTCAGCTTAGTAGGACCCTCATCTTTTTCATCGTCGCTCATAGCTGCCCAAATTCTTTCTTAGACTTAATAAATTTTTTTAAATTAACAACTTAACATTGACCGATTTCTATAATAATTACTTTTTTTATTAAGGCAAACGGTCACGAATTTGAGGCGAGTTAGAGGCATAGCGATAACAACGAAAGATAATATTATTATCGGCATACGCAGGATGATCATACTCAACAAAGAATGGGGAAACATACTCCCAAACTATTTCCTTGTCTGGCGTGACTTCGAATAGTCGGCCCCACAGCCCCTCACAAATCAGAGTGTTTCCTGAGGGCAATCGCTGGCAACCACTAACAAACCAACTAACAAAAGAACGTGGAGGCGACCCGCTATAATTCCATACCTCTTCATTCGTTACAGGATCAATTTCAACCACCCGAGATCCAGTTTCCGGTCCATGGGTGTGAACGTCGGCACCATTGGCAAAAAATAAAATATTTCCGTTTTTCAGCATTTGTACATCGTGATGCTGTCCATACGAAATATCATTGAGAAACCATTTTATTTTTTTAGTTTTGTAATCAATCATCGCCATTGTGTTGTTATTACGCCAATTAACGATGACGTCACCATTCGGACACGGTGAGACGGTATTGGCATGAGCATATTCATGACGCTGAATAGTAGGGTCAATTGGAAACTGCTTCATATTCATATCTGTTAGAACATCCCATTCCCAGACCAAGTTTCCAGTAGGATTAATCTCGCGGATGACGTCAGTATAAATCGCCCCATCATGTTCTGTTCCCTCAATACCACCGGGAACAAGTTTCATGATGTCCGGGTCAGTAATTTTTTTCCATGCGGCATAGACAGTATTACCATTTGGTTTGCGTCGAAAATCATGGTGCTGCAAATGATCAATATACTCCCAAACAATATTACCGTCCCAGTCAAATTCAATCAAATGTCCTCCATTAGCTGGAAGCTGCGGATTTTCATCTGGTGTTCGAATAGCGGCGAGTAAATTACCATTTTCTAGCAAATAAGCATAGTTACCCACATCGTTTGGTAAATCCCATTTATGAACAACGGTACCCTCCATATCTATTAGATAGGTGTTATAAAGTCCAAGTGGTGTGAAAAGCGTGTAACCTTGTGTTGATTTATGAGGATTATGTTGTAACACGCCGCTTCGGGGATCAATTGCTGGCATTAGTTTTTTCCCTATTTTATTCAATAATAATAATCAGAAAGCAATCTTTCACTATATTTAAAATCACTTTTGCGCTTTTTCTAAAATTTCTCGAAGGTCATCATCAATTAACTCCGCCCTTTGAGTTTCTTTATTAAAACAAACAGTAACAACCTCCGCAGAAGCCATACATTCATTATCACAGAAAAGCCCTTGCTTAAGTAAATAGGATGTCCTCCCGATATTTAATACTAACGTGCCAACTTCCACAGAACCTGGATATTTTAACGCTCTCAAGTATTCAACTGAAAACTTTACTAAAACAAAACCAGCTAATATGTCTTCACTATAACCTGATAAATGATCCGCCCTAAACTGCACACGCCCATCTTCAAAAAAAGCATTGATTGCGCCATTATTAACATGACCATTTGGATCAAGGTCAGAATAACGAATATTATTGGTAACCCAATCCGTATAAACCCCGCGTATTTTAAAATTAACTTCGGCTTTGGTTCTATCTTTTATCAAATTACAAATTCTCCACATGTAGCATTCAAAACTTCAGTCATCAGTAGATCCATTGGCAACTCAGATTTTAACTTTTGATAATTTTTTTCTGCAACTTCTGGCAAATTAACTTGAGTAATACATTCTCTGGCTTTCTTCGCGATCTCGCCAACTCCCGCGGTGAGGCATAGATCTGTATATACGTTTGACGGCCCTGAATACTCTAGAAGAACTGGCACTTTATTAATTATCGAATGACAAATACGTGTAACCGATACTATGTTATGGCGTTCTGTTTTTTGGAGAGATAAATTTATTTTACTGCGCTCCATGAGAGAATCTCGAAGATAGACTGGAACCGACATTTCAGGATAGTAGACCTCGTACCCCGCATCTGAAATTTCTCCAACTAATCTTTTTCGGCGGTCGCATGGGAAACCGCACATCAAAAAATCAATGTCTTTTTCATTAGTCGGAATGGCTCTTAGGGCCTCCATTTTCTTAAGATAACCAAATGGTAGAACTGCGGTATTTGGATTAATCGAGTGGCAGAATTCAAATGATTCATCAAACAAACACCACACAAATTCGGCATTCTTTATCGCCAATATAAAAGCAGATAATGTTCCAGGGTCATCGCGCTCTGCTCCATAATTCCATACACCCTCAGGTGAAATCACCTCGGTGCAGACCATCCCATATTTCACATGACCAATTTTCATCTGATTCGGAAAGGTTGGCTCAATATAAAAACGGTCAAAAAAAAGATTGAGGGCACCTGCATCAAGCTGGCTAGTACCTATTTTTACAGCCACTCCGCATTCTTCTAATGCGCCAGCTACGAATCTTACCATATCTGCCATCATCTCCCAAAGATGTGGCTTTAAATTACTCAGCATAATATTTACGTTCATAAAAAATCTATACCTAAAATTTCTCTGGTGGTCAGCCCCACCTTGTCTACAGTCGAAGTCAATAACACTAATCACGCTATAATTTTAAATTCAATAGATAAAATGGAATTATTCTTGTATAAATTAAAGGTTTGTTTGGTCGAAAAAAATCGGCTTAACAAACAGTGTTAAATTCGAGAATATTCTGATCTGATAGACATTTCATCTTGGGATTTAATTACACCTCGATTTGATAAATCTATAATATGAGCAAAAATTGACTGCTGAGCCGCTCCTAAAAGGCGATCATCCAAACCCTTATACATGTGTTCAACCATTAATAAAACTGTCGAGATTTCTTTATCTAAACAATCTAGAATTTGAGATTCACGCATCTTACGGTGGACGGTAATTGCCCGGACAAATCTCTGTGGGCTGTCAATCGGTGCTCCATGAGTAGGATAGTAAATACGATCATTTCTCTCAGCTAACTTTCGTAAACTATCCATATAGTCAGACATATTTCCATCTGGGGGTGATACCACTGTCGTAGACCAGCCCATAACATGGTCCCCCGTAAACAATACGTTTTCTTCATCTAAATGAAAACAGAGATGATTTGAAGTGTGGCCAGGAGTATGAATACAATTAACAGTCCAATTCTCACCCCTCACTACATCCCCATCCTTAAGAACAATATCGGGGACAAATTCCATGTCTCCACCTGCTTCCACAGTGACCTCTTTACTATATGTTCCCGATCCATGAGAACCAAACCCATATGTCTTAGTACCCGTGCGAGCTTTAATTAGTTTAGCCGCTGGAGAATGATCACTATGAGTATGCGTTATCAATTGATGTGTGATTTCCTCACCATCAAGTGCTGCCATCAAAGCATCAACATGATTTTTATCATTGGGTCCAGGATCAATCACCGCTACTTTCTCCGAGCCTATTATATAAGTCCCAGTACCTTTAAACGTATATGGCCCGGGGTTATTAGCAACTATTCTGCGCACCATAGGGCTAACCTGAACCATAACACCGTATTCACACTCAAACTCTCGATTAAATCCAATTTTGATCTTTTTCTCTTTTACCATAAATACTCTCAAACAGTCTATTTGGACTATATTGCACAAATCTATACGCAATAAACAGACCTAGCGTACTATCTTTAATAATCAAATTATTCTACCACATGAAGGACTTGACTTATAGGTCATTTGATACAAATTACTAGGTATCAAATAATATTTTGAGTTTTTTTAATACAGCGATGAGGCATCGTTGATCTGATGATTAATACTATCGTTGAAGCTGGGGCTGACGCCGCCACGGAGAACTCCCTCGATCCTTTTTTTGACGTAGAAAACGGCATTAACCGGTTACGCCAGGAAAAAAATGCCATAATTTTGGCTCACTACTATCAGGCGCCAGAAATACAAGATATTGCTGACTTTATTGGTGATTCACTGGACTTATCTCGTAAAGCAGCAGAAACTGATGCAGATATGATTGTTTTTTGTGGCGTAAAGTTTATGGCAGAGTGTGCCAAGATCTTAAGTCCAGAAAAAATTGTTGTATTACCAGACAGTCAAGCAGGCTGTTCGCTAGAAGATTCATGCAAACCTGACGACTTTCAAAGATTTAAGGATAAATTTCCCGACCATATGGTATTGAGTTATGTTAATTGCTCTGCTGAAGTAAAAGCACTTTCAGATATTATTGTAACTTCATCCAATGCCAAGGCAATTATTGACCAACTTCCAATAGATCAAAAGATTATTTTTGGACCGGACCGTCATCTAGGTGCTTATCTAGCTAAAGAAACCGGAAGACATATGGAGATTTGGCCTGGAACGTGTATCGTGCATGAACAGTTCAATGAGCGTGAATTGGTTAAGCTAATGATAAACCATCCAAACGCTTCTATCGCCGCACATCCCGAATGCCCCGAAAATATCCTAAAACATGCTGATCACATCGGATCAACGCGATCTATATTAGAGTACGTGACAAAGGCTGGCGGCGATGAATTCATTATTGCAACAGAACAACACATCATACACCAAATGCAATTAATAAGTCCGGGTAAAACCTTTATCGCAGCCCCTGGTGCCGATGGAACGTGTAATTGCGCAAATTGCCCTTATATGGCCCTTAATGATTTAGATAAACTATACCTTGCCATGAAAAACGAAGCACCTCGCATTGAAATGCCAGAAGAACTTAGAATTGCAGCCTTAGCCCCACTGCAAAAAATGTTAAATTTTTCTTCTTCACCTGGCGCAACAAAATAGCAACTTTATAGGACATAATATGCCGATAATATGGCCAGATAATCTTAATAAGAAAATCGTAGATGACATTATAAATGCCGCCTTCGAAGAAGATATCGGTAAAGGAGACCTAACATCTGTTGCAGTGATACCCAAACAAACCTATTTCATGGGTATAATGTCTGCGCGAGATGAAATGGTATGTGCAGGGCTTCCTATTGCAGGCCGTGTATTTGAACTCTATTCAAAAAAAATTAAGTGGACCCCGAGAGCTTCTGATGGTGATAAAGTAGCCGCTGGAAGCGTATTAGCTAATATTCAAGGCCCTGCGATCGACTTGTTAACAGCGGAACGTACAGCAATCAATATTCTCCAACACCTCTCTGGAATAGCAACATTAACCAGACTTTATGCCGATAAAATTTCAGATTTAGACACTGTCTTATTAGATACACGAAAAACAATTCCCGTCTATCGCCATCTGGCTAAATATGCAACTCGCATGGGTGGGGCAACTAACCATCGCATGTCACTAGATGATGGTGTCTTGATAAAAGATAATCATATTGCCGTATCCGGTGGGATTAAAGAAGCCATCAGCCGAGCCCGAGAGCATGGACTTACGAATATAGAAGTAGAGTGTGATACGCTAACACAAGTTATCGAAGCTCTCGAAGCGGGTGCTGATAATATTCTTTTTGATAATATGGACACTAAAACAATGAGTAAAGGTGTTGCTATCGTAGATGGTCAGGTGCCGACGGAAGCTTCCGGAGATATAGATCTCAAAACTATTCGTGCAAAGGCTAAAACAGGCGTAACGCATCTTTCTGTTGGACGCCTAACCCATTCGGCACCAGCTATAAATATAGGCTTAGATTGGATTTCTAAATTTTAGAAATTAACTGGCTAAAATCTTGAATTTCTAACTATTTACGCTGATATTTATTCAATATTATTATAGGTCCTAGGCCAACAAAAATAATAATAATAGCGGCTAAAGCAGACTCCTCAAGTAACTCATCTTTTGCTAACTGATAAACGAAAGTTGCCAACGTTTCATAGTTAAATGGCCTCAATAGCAAAGTCATAGGTAACTCTTTCATTGCGTCAACAAATACAAGTATACCTCCAGCCAGCATAGATCTAGATAGAAGAGGCGGTGACAATTTAAACACGGTCCGAGAAAAACTATACCCAAGCAGCGCACTAGCTGCGAACATATTGGGAGATAATCGGCTTACACCTGCTACGATAGCCCCATAACCAACAGCTTGAAATCTGACAACGCAAGCCAAGATCAACAATCCAGCCCCCCCAATCAAAAAACCATTATTTGCAGCCACCGAAAAATATACGTAGATCTTCTCAATTATCCCGTCTACTCCGCCCGCAAATGTAACAACCCCAATTGCCAGAATTGCTCCGGGGAAAGCGTAGCCCAATGACGATATCGTTGAAAGCCAGAGAAGAAATGGCTGTTTTTTATACGTAGTTGTAACAACCATTATGGTCGCAAGACAAATCACGATAAGTGACACAATAAACGACAGAGTAACACTATTGAAGGCCGCTGTGATCAGTATTTCTGAATTAGAAGTAGATAATCCTCTAAAAATAAAATTTAATAAAATACTTACTGGTATAATGAAGCCCAAAATAATGGGTAGCACACAAATAACTATGTAAAGAACTGATCTACCAGTAGATGCGACCTGAAGTCGAACTGAGACATTTTTCTTGGTATTATCATAAAAACGCTGCCGCTTTCTAGCTCCACGCTCAATCATTAAAAGTGACAGAATAAATATAAAAGCGATGCCTGCAATTTGCGCTGCAGCAGCAATATTATTCATTCCAAGCCAAATATTGAATATCCCTAAAGTTAACGTTTCCACAGCAAAAAATTCTACAGTACCAAAATCTGAGAGAACTTCCATTAATACAAGCGCCAAACCAGCTATAATAGCTGGCCGTGCTAATGACAAATCAATAAGAATGGCGCTTGATGGCTTCCGTATTTTAGCAATCTCAAGGTAAGATCGTGAGGTTTGCCGAAATGCTGTGCGAGCTAACAAATAAATATAAGGATATAGAACTGAAGACATCACAAGGATCGCTCCGCCCATAGATCTTATCTCAGGAAACCAATAGTCACGCGCAGAAGTCCAACCAAAAATATCTCGCAACACTCCTTGGACGGGGCCAGCATATTCCAAGAAATCGGTATAGGTATAAGCAATTATATATGCTGGAACAGTACAAGGTAGTAACAATCCCCATTCGAGTATTTTGGAAAACCAAAAATCAAACCGGGCAATAATCCAACCAGTTGAAATCCCAAATGTTAAACTAAGAATACCAACACCAAACATCAAAATTAGCGTATTCAACGCATAGCGGGGAGCTACCGTTTGCATCAAGTGGCTCCAAATTCCCTCAGTATCTCCAGTCGCCACTACAAATAACGCGACAAATGGACCCACAAAAACTAATGCAACCGCTAACGTCGTAATGGACCATCCATTAAAATAACCGTAAAATGATCTTTTAGCATGCCAGAACGTATTATTACCAACCAACACGGTCTATGATTCTTTGCGCCATAGGAGCTAGTTCAGCAATTTTATTTATCGGTAATTTATCCTCAGAGAAAGCACCCCAAGATAATAACTCTTTACTATAAGGGATACTAGGGTTTGCGGGGAACTCAAAATTTATCTTAGTAAATAGCCTTTGCGCCTTATCTTCACTGAGAAATTCTAAAAATTTTATCGCTAATTTTTTATTTTTTGAATATTTTGCAACTCCGCCACCTGATATATTGATATGATTACCACGACCTCCTTGATTGGTAAAAACAATACGAACGTCTTTTGTCCACTCTCGTTGTTCTGCAATTTTAGAGTTTCGTAGTTTTCCAAAATAATAGCTATTGATGATCGCTATATCACAAACACCCTGAAATATAGCCTTAATCTGAGACCTATCATTCCCCTGTGGACGCTGAGCTAAATTATAGACTAAGCCTTGGGCCCATTTTTCCGCAACTGGGGCTCCATTATGTGCAATTATTGAGGCCAATAGGGCCCTGTTGTAAACATGGCTTCCTGGTCGAGTGCAAATACGGCCTCGCCAAATTGGTCTTGCCAAGTCTTCAATTTTTTTAATTTTATCCACACCAACACGTTTAGTATTTATAGCTAAAATTCGAGCACGTTTTGAAAATCCAAACCAATCATTTTTTGGCCCCCTGAGGTGCGCCGGAATATTCTTAAATAACTTTTCTGAACTAATTGGTAGTAATAGCTGTTTATCAACGTAAACATTCAAACGTGATATATCAACAGTCAAAACAACATCAGCTGGGCTTCTTTTACCTTCGGCCAACATTCTTTGAGCGAGACCTTTAGTTGAATAAATTATATTTGCCTTTATACCAGTTTCTTTTTCAAAAGCTTTTACAAAAGGATTTATAAGAAATGGCTGTCGATGTGAATAAATATTAATAGTTTCAGCTATGGTTGCAGAAGAATAAAATAGAAATCCTGAAATTAATATGCTTGAAATTATAAACCAGAACGTGATTTTTGATGGCGAGAATACTTTTGTTACCAATTTATTGAACCTTTTTTGTTCGAGTTACGATTTCTAAAATAGACTTACCCATTTCAATAAACGGATAAATATAAATTATACTTATTTTATTCAAATCTAAGTTTTCAATATTTTTTACACCAAACTTAATTTTTTGGTTAGGCCTCGATAAACATAAACTTTTCCCGAATAGATCCCAAATCGCAAGTATTGCTCCAAAATTCTTATCTCGATGCTTTTCAGAAACAGAATGGTGAATTTGATGTTGGGCTGGGGAAATAAAAAATTTTTCGAGAAACGTACCATACGAAATGTTAAAGTGAGAATGCCTCAGATTAGCTCCCGTAACATTAAATAGGAATAATAAAAAATTTACTCCATAAATCGAGACTAAATCAATTTTTCCGGCAAACAAAAAAACAAAGAATGAAATTGTAATTGCCTGAACAAAAATTGACCGTAGAGTAAATATAATTCCCTCTAATGGATGAGTTCTATAAACCGTAAAAGGGGTTAAATATTCAGCGCTATGATGCACTTTATGGATTGTCCACAAAAAAGGTATTTGATGAAAAGCTTTATGAACTAAAAAGCGAGTAAAATCATCAAAAAAGAAAAGAAATAGTGTATACCCAAATGGTGCTGCCCAATACGGCAAACTTATTAAAATACCATGAGAACTGCCAAAGTAGTCATTTAACAAATAGAAAAGTCCAGTTGTAAGCGCTATCCTTGATAACAGTAATGGCGAAAACGTTAGCATGATTGCCCGGTTTATCACGACCATTAATAAGTCCGTGCGAACGGATGGAGAAAACCAAATTTTTTTTGAAAATAGTTGTTTTATAACTTGGCGAAGAGCCTGATTTTTATTTTTTTTATTTACAAAGAAACTCCAGGCCAACGCTAGAATTATCGCGGATGCTAAATAAACTATCGATACGCGCTTCTTGGGATCAACAAAGGTATCCAGCAAGCCGGAAAAATAATCTGTTACTAGCCAACTAACTAAATTTTCCATTTATTTTTGCTATAAACCTTAGTTATTAAGGCCGGCCATAAAATAAATGACCGACCTTATTTTTAACTAGTCATTTTCAGCGGCAGCGCCACTTCCAAGACTTTTTAGCATAGCACCCATATTGGCTACACTATTATTCGATTGAGCTGTTACACCCATTTTATCAATCAATAATTTTTGCACCTTAAGCATGTGTAACATATAGTTATCTATGCCACTGGATTGACTTTTAACATAGTTACCCTTGCTATCTATATCCGTGACTTGACTAGAATTCGGCATCACAGGGCCCGCGCCAATTAAACGATTTAGTTTAACAGCTGTCTCTCCTAGGTTCTTCCGACCCGCCTGTAAGCTAAGGCTAAACCCTTTGAGTTCGCCCCAATGCTTTATATAGTTTTTTAATGACTTAGCATTTGACCCCTTAGCTTTAATTGATTTTAAATCCTTATAGACTGAGCCAGCATATTTAAAGACCGCTTCGGCCAGAGATTTTTCCCAATTTGATTCAATAACAGCAGCATATGCCCTTAATTTTTCTCGCTGCCCATCGCTCAACGTCTTGCCGCCGGCCGATGCGAGTAAAAGTCTTCCATCGAGGAATGCTTTAGAGATATTCTTCAAATAAGAAGTTTTTCCACCCTTATCAAAACTAGCTGCATAATACGCCGGGGAATGGGTCATTTCGCCATATAGGTTAACTTTACCATCCTTGTTAATGTCAGCATAGGCAAGTGCATTAGACTTAGGTGTAGATTTTGATCCTTTTTTTGCAATTTCATAGACTTGCTTTGCAGAAAGGGACATAACATGAGCTGGAGCTCCAAAATAACCAAATGCTTCGTCCCAACTATGTTCTTTACCTGTATAGGCAGCACCTTTTTTGTAAGGCTTATTATTTGGTTTCTTTTTTGCGCTAAGGTTTTCGTCGAGATATCCGTCTACGACCTGATTGTAAAAAACAGCTCCCATGATAAATTTAGAGATCAGCTGAGGATAATCATAACCATTAGCTTGGTCCTGGCCTTTTTTTGCACTTGAAGCTTTTCCGATCCAAAATTTCACTAGGTCTGGCCCGGTCATCTGGTTTGGCATTCCAGTAATAGTTCCTTTATATGTCTTACCTGCTAAATTCTTCTTTTTACTGATTTGATCAACACCTGACTGCATTATTGGGAAACTAGCACTTCCGGTTGGAGACAGAATTGTTCTTCCAGCATCTTTACCTGCGTAATAAGACATCATTTTTGCCTTTAGCACTGGGTTGGACTTCCCGTTACCTTTGCCAGCTAGCTTTTTCAAAGACTCGTGTAAGGTATGCCGTGCAATCTGACCCGTATAAGAAACTGAATTTGTTGATTTCCCACTATAATTTTTAACAGTGATTGGAAAACTACCATACATTCCAGTATCCATTGTCGTGCAAGCGGCAACACTTAAAAGAGCCACGGCACTGCTTAAAAGTCCTAGTTTCTTATATTGTTTCATCTATCGTTCCAAAGTTATTAAAGTTAATTATTTAAATAAAATATAATATAATAATAATTTTTATTTAATGCGACTAATTATTAATATCACAGATATTTGCTATAATGAGCTTTTAGTACGATGTCAATTTATATGTGAATGCTTATTATAATTATTCTATTATCAAAACCATTAAAACCTAATTGAGAATAATTATTATTATCAGTTTAATTGTCAAATGACAACCTTTGGGCTAAAAGGTTTGATTCTATTGTAAATAAAAGGTTTTAATAAAAATATAGGTTGAAGAAATTTTATGATTAGCATCAATAATTTAAGTTTTAAGTACCAGAAGCACAAACGGGCTAAAACAGTAAACAATATATCCTTTAAGATTAATAAGGGTGAGCTAGTTTGTCTTTTAGGACCTTCTGGCTGCGGCAAGACCTCCACTCTGCGGTTAATAGCAGGCTTAGAAATTCCAAATACAGGAATAATTTCAATAGCAGGCACACGCGTTAATGATAAAAATATATTTGTTGAACCACACAAGCGTGATGTGGGGTTCCTATTCCAAGACTTTGCCCTTTTTCCACATCTTACTGCAAAAGAAAATATAGCTTGGGGTTTATCCAACAAACTAGAAAAAAACAAAGCAATAAGAATAGAAGAGTTATTAATACAAACCAGTATGACTGAACATGGAGATAAGTATCCACACGAACTTTCAGGTGGAGAACAACAAAGAGTTTCGCTTGCGCGAGCTTTAGCACCAAAACCGAGCTTATTATTGTTGGATGAACCTTTTTCCAGTTTAGATACAAATTTACGGCATGAAATCAGAGAGGAAACTAAACAAATTTTAAAGTCTACTAATACAACTTCTATACTAGTTACTCACGACCCCGAAGAAGCAATGCTTATTGCAGATAAAATCATCCTTATGCATGATGGAGAAATTTTACAAGAAGGGACCACCGAGGAAATATATAATAATCCTAAAAATCATTTTGTGGCGTCGTTTTTTGGTTATATTAATCAGATTAACGGAATAGTTAAGGAGGAAATTATTGAAACAATAATAGGTGATATCCCAAATCGAGAATTTCCCCATAATACTAAATTAGAAATTATAGCCAGACCTCACGCACTTTCTGTCTCAAAAGTATCTAAAACTAATAATAAAACAAAACATGCTGTTATTGAATCGATCAAATTTATGGGTACAGCTAGTCACGTATGGTGTAAGGTAAAATGTACTGAGGAAACTGAAGAACTAATTCTTGTAATTGAAGAAAATGAAAAAGGTCTCAAAATAGGTGACAAAGTCCAATTTAAGATTAATAAGAAAAATATTTTTATGTTTAAACAAATAAATAAAACTAAGTAATAAAATTTATTTTTAAATAAGTTTTTTCATAGACATTAATAAATAAATATATATTTACTAATTCCACTTTTAGTTTTTGATTAGCCATTACTATCACCTTGGATAATTTTTTCATTATTTAAAATTTAATATTCAGAAAATTGACAAATAAGGCTCTAATCTTGCCAAACTTAATATCCCTACTCTGTCCTTCACGCGGCAGGCCAAAAAAACTAGCACGATTAATTAAAAGCATTACAACCACAGCAACAATTCCGTCCCGAATTGAGATTCTCATTTATGTGGATGATGATGATCCAGAGAAATTTGAATATATCTTGTCACACAAAAACCTTATACTCGACCCATTGATTTCTAAATTAAAAAATATTGATCTTCTCGTGGACCAACCGTTCAGAACGCCAATACTAAATAATATTCTATCTGATCGTGCTCAAGGGAATATTCTTATGATTACCAATGATGATCAAATATTTAGGGATAAGAACTGGGATATTAGGATTGATGAAGAGGCCAGAAAATTCCCTGATAATATATACTGTATGTGGTTTAATGACGGGCGGTATCAAGAAAAAATCTGCACATTTCCAATTTTAAGCAGAGAATGGGTGGATACTATTGGTTATATTGAACCTTTTTTATTTGAGCACTTCAATTGTGATTTATGGACCTGGCAAATTGGAAAAATGATCGATCGTCTCCACTATATACCGGATATACTAGTTGAACACCTTCATCCAGATACTGGTAAAGCTGAACAAGATGAAACCACCATGCGTAATTTAAAGGGCAGACGCCCTGAAATAGACAAACTAATTTTCGCCAAATCTGAACGATACAGGGTACTTGATGCCTCAATTTTACAAGAAAAAATAAATGCTGATAAAAACTGAGGATACAACGGAGTATCCACTGCAGATCAGGGCTATTAGATTAAAAAAATATAACTTAAAATCCTTTTTATTTATGTATATTAAAAAATCGGTGGAAATGGCGCAACGAAATATTATTGGTTTTTAATATAGAAGAGAAACAATATCAAAAACTCAATAATACTATGGACCATTAGACATATTGTCATTTAAACTATTTTAAATATAAGAAAATAAGTATAATTTAAAGAGAAGCCTTTGGTTTCGATTAAAAGAGTATTTAATGACTTAACTGAAGTTATTAAATACAATCCGCCAATTTAAAATGAAAATAATTATTGAAATCTCTTATTTAGATCTTATCAAGTTTTTGATAATAAATACGGCAGATAAACGTCTCAAATAAGCTTCCACATATTAATGAATTATCGTAATCTTTACTGTATTAACTAATCGAATTACATTATCATGTTCTCTAAAAATAAATTCGGTAAAGTTGTAAATCTATTATGAAGTCATTAAAAGATATCGTGACTGGCGGCTGCGGATTCATTGGTAGTCATCTCGTGGATGCTTTGTTGGCCCAGGGCAGGCAAGTTTACGTTATCGATAATTGCCGTGTGGGGCGACAGTCAAACCTTATTAATCATGCGAATAATCCTAATTTGGAAATCTTTGAAGTCGACGTTTCTGAACGCAAAACTATGACAAAACTCTTTACGGGTGCGGATCGAGTTTTCCATTTAGCAGCAATGGCTGATATTATTCCCTCTATAAATAACCCAGAACTTTATATTGACGCTAATGTAAACGGTACCTATTCAGTAGTTGAGGCCGCTCATAAAGCCGGTGTTCGAAGATTCATTTATGCAGCTTCATCATCTTGTTATGGTATCCCAAAATCTTACCCAACTTCTGAGATGTCCCAGTTAGAGCCCCAATACCCCTATGCGCTGACTAAGATGTTAGGCGAACAAATTGTACTCCATTGGGCTCAGGTTTTTAGTTTACCCGCGGTTGTTCTTAGAATGTTCAATGTATACGGAACTCGGGCAAGGACGTCAGGAACCTATGGAGCAGTATTTGGTGTCTTTTTAGCCCAAAAAATAGCAAACAAAGCTTTCACAGTTGTCGGAGATGGGAAACAAACTCGAGATTTTACGTATGTAAGCGACGTCGTGGAGGCCTTTATAAAAGCCGCAGAGTCTAATCTTGTAAATGAAGTTATGAATGTTGGGAGTGGCAGCACATATAGTATTAACTATCTTGTGAAGTTATTACAAGGTGATGTGGTCCACATCCCCAAGCGCCCGGGTGAACCTGACTGTACTTTTGCTGATATATCAAAAATTAGCCACATGATAGATTGGAAACCAAAAATTTCATTGGAGGAAGGCGTTAATAAAATGATAGAAAATATTGACTACTGGAAAGATGCACCCGTCTGGAGTCCAGAGTCGATCCAAGAAGAAACTAAGATTTGGTTCGATAAATTATCTTAAAAGGAATGAAAAATTAATATTAAAACCTCAAAGCTAGAAACAGTTTTAGTTACCGGCGGCGCTGGATATGTCGGAAGCAAACTGATCCCAGCTCTTCTTAATGCCGGTTATAAAGTAAAAGTCTTAGATTTATATATTTTTGGCAAGCATATTTTTAAAAATTACGAAACTAATCCCAATTTGATTGAATTCCACGGTGACATACGTGAACCTGAGATGGTTCGCCACGCGATGCAGAACTGTGACCATGTAATTCACCTAGCATGCATATCAAACGATACTTCCTTCGACCTTGACCCTGGACTGGGTGAATCAATTAACTTTAAAGCATTCAGGCCTCTCGTTAAGGCAGCCAAAAAAGCAGGAGTAAAAAGATTTATATACGCCTCTTCGTCTAGTGTCTACGGCGTCAAAAAAGAGCGTAACGTAAGTGAAGATTTATGCCTAGATCCACTGACCGATTACTCTAAGTTTAAAGCGCTGTGTGAAAATATTTTGGAAGAAGAACGTGAACCTGGCTTTACGACACTAATATTACGGCCCGCTACTATCTGCGGATATGCTCCTAGATTACGTCTAGACTTAACCGTAAATATTCTAACGAACCTTGCCGTTGTAAACGGATTAATTACAGTTTTTGGCGGCACACAATTACGACCAAATATCCATATCAACGACATGGTGGACCTTTATACCAAGTGTCTTTCTTACCCCGAAAAATCTATAGATGGTCAAATATTTAACATAGGCTATGAAAATTATTCTGTCATGGAAATAGCCGAAATAGTCCGCAGTGCCGTGGGAAGTACCGTGGAAATTAAGAGAAGCAGTACCGACGATCTGCGCTCTTATCATATATCTTCAAATAAAATTTCTGATAAACTGGGATTTATACCATCACACTCAATTGAGGATGCCGCTAATGACTTAATCTCAGCTTTTAACTCTGATTTAATAAAAAATTCTTTAACAGATCCAATCTTTTTCAATGTTAGGAAAATGAAAAAAATAGGCCTCAAATAACTAATAGGATTAACACGCGGGCAAGCTCTCTCTTTATTATTTATCCTTTATTTTAGGTAGGGCTAGTCATATCCGCATGTAACGCAAAATTTTATTTTAACAAAATATACGCAAAAATAGCAAAATCTATACGAAAGCGCCGGCTATGCTCTCCCACATAAAAGTGAATTCCCGGTGGAGATGCTCACCAACTTATGGTTTAGGAAGACGATACCCACATGAAAATCTACAATTTTTTCAGAATCTTAACCTCATGATTGGAAGCCAAGAAGAGAAAAATTTAGTTTTCTAAATCTTGGCCTTATTTCCCCAGAAGTTTTAATTCACTGCTTATTTACTTAAAACTTTTAACCACGGCAAAACATACACATCAATTGCATGAATTAGTCCATGGTATGGAGAAAGAATAACAAATCAGACCTGATATTGGATACTATGTGCGCGGACGTGCGCGCTTTACAAACAAGACAAAAAAGAAACAGTAATCTTACTCAAAAAGGCCCAGTAAAATTAGTGTTTGGTATATCTAGACGAACTCCTTCTTCTAACTTCCACCATTTCTTATCCAAATTACGTCCAAAGGATGACAGTGCTAATTCTGCAATATCTACTGCTCGTGGAAAATATGTTTTTGCTAGAGAAGACGAAGTTGGTGAAGGTAAATCAGGCAACGAAATTCTATTTGGCGAGGACTTTAGTTTACCGTATAGATTCTCTACGCATTTCGCAATGATCTCACCAGAAACACCAAAACTCATAGTCCCAGTATCAGCGACCAGCAAACGCCCTGTTTTAGAAACAGATTCAAAGATGGTATCCCAATCAAGGGGTGACACGGTTCGAATATCCACAATTTCAGTTGACACTCCACTGTCTTCTAGCATATCCGCTGCCCGGAGGGATTCAATCGTCATATAAGACAAACTAACGATCGTTATGTCCGTTCCCTCACGGATAACTTTACATCGTCCAAGGGGCTCACTATATTTTTCTTGGGGGACCAACGAATTTAAGCCATAGAGCCACCGGTGTTCTATAAAAATAACAGGATTATTGTCTTCTATACTCGCGATCAAAAGCCCCTTTGCATCATGAGCTGTTGCAGGCATTACAACTTTTAGTCCAGGTACATGTGCAAACATTGCCTGCAAACTTTGCGAATGTTGAGGCCCTTGCCCCCAACCCCTGCCAATGATCATTCTAATAACTATTGGTACTGAACTCTGACCAGCAAACATAAAATACCACTTAGCTGCTTGATTAACTATTTGCTCCATTGCCGCAATCGCGAAATCTATTCGTTGATGAGATAAGACCGGTCTCATTCCCGTTATCGCAGAACCAATCGCCATCCCAGTTACAGCATTCTCAGATATTGGCATATCAAACACTCGGTCACTGCCAAACTTTTCCCTAAGTCCAATAGTGGTACCAAATATGCCCTTTGGGTCTGGAGCCCCTAAGCCGATAACATACACATTCTCATCGGCTTCTAAGCATTGTACTTGCGCTTCGTTCAAAGCCTCAGCATATGTTAAGGTTCTTATCATATAATATTTAACTCCAATATACGTTATTGAGCGCTAAAAATATCAGTAAATGCATTTTTGATACTTGGAAAAGGCTGGCTTTTGGCATATTGCACTGCGTTATTCATTTCAGTTAAATACTCGGAAAATAGCTTTTGATAAAGTGCATCGCTCATAATATTCATAGACATCAAGATAGTTTCATACGCTTTAAGTGGACATTTGGCCTGCCACTGTAAAAATTCAGCTTCAGTACGGTAACCAATATCGTTATCATAATTTGGACCACAATGCTCCCTCCAGCGATAAGTCAACAACTTTATAAAACTGGGTCCCCCACCTTCTCGAGCGCGATTGACTGCGGATAAAGTCAGATTAAACACTTCTTCGACATTATTTCCATCACCTTCAAAGCTATTAACACCGTGCCCCTGAACTAATTTTATTATATCCCTATTGGCTGATTGGCGTTCCTCAAAAGAAGAATAGACAGAATAAAAATTATCTTCGCAGATGAAAATTACCGGTAAATTTTGAGTAGCTGCAAAATTTATACTTTCATGAAATACGCCGGTTTCTGTTGCCCCATCACCAAAATAAGCTACAGAAACCGCATGCTGTTTTTTTATTTTTGCGGTAAATGCGGCCCCAACGGCGACGGGAATTGTGCTTCCAACTATTGGAGTGGATCCCATAAAATTTACTGACAAATCTATTAAATGCATAGATCCACCATTACCCTGTGAGCAGCCACCTTCCTTTCCATATATTTCGGCCATCATTGCTTTCAGATTGCCACCTTTTGCGAGATAGTGACCATGAGCACGGTGTCCGCTAAACACATAGTCTCTATTTTGAAGAGCTGCGGATACGCCTACTGCTATTGCTTCCTGTCCTATACAAAGATGAACTGGACATCGCATTTCTTGCTCAGAATAAAGCTCTGCAATACGTTCTTCTACCGTGCGAATTCGCAACATTTCATTATAAAGATTTTGTTTGAATTCAAGTCTTACGGATTGATCAATCATCATTATTTTAATAAAGCAGTTACATGCTTGGACATATTAATTCGATCCAAATAATTTCGATTTCCAAGATAACCAAGCATTTCAGCTCCGGCTAAATTTCCAACGAAACCAACAATATCCCAAGAAAAATTTTTAAACACTAGTGGTGTCGTTAAGGCTAATACAGCATCTCCTGCACCCACCCGATCGAGAACTTTAAACGCTAAGGCAGGAACCTCGTAAAAGCCAGTATTTCTATCATAATGAAGACTGCCATCTTTACCTAGCGTTATTGTAAAGCGTGAGCAGTCAATCTGGTCCGACAAGCGGGTCAAAAGATCCGACATGGATTGCTCGCGCGCACGTATTTCAAGCTCTAATTCATTACCGGAAAGCGAAACATAATCTGCTCGAGAATAACGCGTTAATGTATTAAATCCACGATTTCCAGCATTGGCTTGGGTGTTGACAGATAAAAATTTAGCTTTATTCACCAACAACTCTATGATGGCGGGAGTTAACATGCCATGACCATAATCGGTCACAACGACCATATCATAATCACCAATAATAGACCTTAATTTTTGCAGTATTTTAGCTTCAACCCCCTTGGATAAGGGCTGATCAACCATTTCATATAATTCAAACAATTTTGCACCTGAATGACGGTCAATAAAGCGCCTTTTATGAATTGTTGGCACCTTAGGGCCGATTACAAAATTTGCTTGAACATTATCGCGCAACGAATTTGATATAAAATTTTCTCGACTTTTTTCCTCTCCTAATACGGTTAAAAGTCCAACATTTTTTATAAATCCTGCCATATGATTTGCTACAGCGAGGCTACCACCAGAATAGGTTTCAGTCGAACCGTACTTAAAAGCTAAGATTGGATCTTTAGCCGACTTTCCTAAGGCATCACAAAATACGTACTCATCGATAATTGCTTCACCAATAACAAGTGCGCTACATTCCGAAATTTTATCAAATCCAGCTAAAATATCTTGTGCCGAGTGAATTTCTCTAAATTTGCCTAGCCACTCTTCGGTAGCTGTTGGAAAAAGTTGGAACTGACTATTTATTAATGATGAAGAACTATAAGTCTCGGCAGATGTAAAATGAATCCTTCCTCCAATAGATGTAACAGCATTCTTCTCTTCAACAATTTTCCCTGTTAGATCATTTTTAAGATCTGCATACTCATCCCCTTTCACATAAACATCAGGTTCAAGCTTTAAAATCACATCAATTGCAGTAGGGAAATTACTTATCGCGACGTAGTCAACCATCTCAACTGCTGCAAGATTTTCAGAACGCAGTCTCTCATTAAAAATTGGACGGCCGGGGCACTTACTAGCATATTGATCGGAAGTAACTGTTACAACTAGGCAGTCACCTTCTTTTTTAGCAGCCTCAAAATGTTTTATATGGCCAGGGTGCACAAGATCGAAAACGCCATGGCACAAAACAATACGTGCCCCGCCCTCTTTGCGACTTCGAATTGTCTTAGATAGAAAATCTAATTGGAAGATCTTACTTTCGTACATCTAGTCTCATATTATGGAAAAAAATTCAGGGCCCAAAATTGGAGTATAAAAAACAATTTACTCAAATGTAGTAACTATTACCACCTAAAGATAAATAAATATGGATTAAGTATCCACTCTCAAACCTCTAAAGTATTAACTAGACTATCACTTGGCGCTATGATGCTCGACTTTCTATCTAATTTGGCTGAACCACAAGAACCAATTCGCATAATTCGGTGGATGGGCACCTTCATTAGCAAGCTCCCTAAGCTAGCAAGTGTCGTACTATACCTATGCTTATACCCATTGATAGTTTCTTTCTGTAGATTATCATGCTGAAATGACACTACGATTGGACTTGGCAACCTGAGGTTTCTATGGTCCGGAACTGCACCCCCTTCAAACACTTTTAAAAAATCGTAATCAAAGGCTGCGGTATTAGTTAAATCAGTATTTAAGATGTCAACTTTTCTAAGCAAAGAGTACGTTTTCATTTGCTCAATAAAATCTAATATTTCGGGAGTATCCATCTTACTAGCAGCAAGGTTTTCTAAGAAAATATCATAGAAGAAATCATGCAATTCCTCTTGAGCAAAGAAAAAAGACCTCGCCTTAGCATTTGAAATTGCAAGCTGATTTACTCCATCGCTAGTTTCCAAATAATGTTGAATATTCTCTTTGACGTGTTGTTCTAATTCTTCTCTGCTATCCCATAAACCTGTTCCAGAATCATTTTTAAATGTCTCATACAATCCAGCCAATACCGGTGGGAATCCCTCTCTGCGATCATAAAACTCAAAAACTAATTTGGGCCAATCCAAGCCAAGTAATGCAGACAAATCAAAAAGCTCCCTGAACACCTTCCCATTATGAATCAGTTCTACAGTCAAATCTAGCATTCGGCATTCCAAATACTCGTCAAAGCTCATACTATTTTGTGACACACAAATTTCATCAAACTCAACTGAAATAAATTTTTTTCCAAAGAGACTATAATTACCGAATGAACGTGCCGCTACTCGATATTTAGTTTCTATTCCATATTTTTCTCGAGAGGCAGGAACCATCATTTCAGTCTGAGGTAGCATGATAAGCTGGTGCATTCGTACCAAAGCTACACCTGACATTATTGAATCAACTAAAGACTGCCGATGAGCTCTGACACTATCACCCGGCAGACCAAGAATAATTTCAACAAATGAACGGGCATTAATTTTGTGACTACGATCGCCTATATCTGCTAGTTCTCCATAGCTAATGTTTGATCGCTTTATATTAGAAAGAACTTCGGCATCTGTAGATTGCATTGATGCAGATATATCCATACGCCCCTCAAGAATAGTTGCCACTTCGAGAAGACGGTCCTTTTGATTTTTCCCACCAGCTACTTGAATATGTTTTGGCCAATTATATTTCTTAAATATTCGCGCAATATCTTTTGCCTTATTAATATCTTCAATAAACATCCCAAAATTCGCATCGGTCATTACTAAATCAGGAACAATAGAAATACGTTTTGCGATATATTCTAATTCTTCAAATAATTCAAAACGTTTAGTTACCTTGGCATAATATCGATCCCCCTCAGTACAAAATGTACATGTAAATGGACATCCACGCGTAGTGTGCATCATAGGTATCAGAACAGAATCAAAAAACTTATCCATTAATCCTTCTAAATATGGTGAAGGAATTTCGTTCAAATTCTTTATTCGGGGTAAAATTTCACCCTGAAACAACTTACCATTTTTAAAATAATGTGCATTGGCTGGTGGGTTATCCAGGCGTTTTACGGCCTCCACTTCGAAATTAACTTCACGCAATCTTGAAATCAATTCTGCAAAAGCAACCTCGCCCTCGCGAACGAGATAAAAGTCAATTGCCGGATACTTTTGCCAAAAATCCGAAACTTCTCCCACCGTTAGCCCATAATTCGGACCACCAAATACAATAACAACTTCAGGGTGTTTAAGCTTTATTCTTTGAGCAAAATCATAAGCAATATTTAAGTTCCATGAATAATTAGCAAACCCCATAATATCTGGTGGCTTACTTTCAAGGGCTTGCGCCAAATCTTCAGGATATTTAAAGAGTTCAATTTCAACGGAAGTTGAATGCTCCTTGAGAGCATAAGCTGCTATAACCCCAATACCTAATGGATGCACATTTGCCGAAACAGTCTGCCCAGTATGGCTCAAATCCGCCATATAAATTAATGTTTTTCTATCTTTTTTTTTTCTAGTTAGGCCCATTCCACCCTTCCTTATAACATCCATAAGCTACATACCTAGGATCAAACGCTAGATATAATTAATGTGTTGCGGCGGTAAACCCTTTTGACCAGCAGTTAAATTAATTCGGCCTTTAACATGTGCATCTAAAGCTTCATTTACTTTATGTTGTAGACACAAAGTTCCACACATCTTTTGAGCATTAAATTCGGGAGACGCTAAATAGTTCATCACATCCCAGTATGCGTCACTCTGCCATATATCCTTAAATCGAGTTTCACAAATATTACCTATATGGAATCGTTTATAACGCTCGTTGAATAGCATGCCACATGGCGCAACGAGCCCGGAACCAGAAAGTTGAATTAAAAAAGGAGCCCCAAAACAACGCTGATAACTTCTCTTGTCGCCGGCTTCGATTTTCGACCATTTTACTATAACTTTATATTCTTCATCGGATAAAGATTCTGCTTTTCGCAATTTTTCGTACATACCCTCATAACCCGAATAATCAACACCCAAATCACCATTCTCATTATCACTACAGTGTTTGATTACTAAATAATCTGGACGGAGTTCTTTTCCCAGCTTGGCAAGAGGTAGTATCTGATCTTCGTATTCAGGCATTAAAACCATTTGCATACCAATGGTAACACTTAAATTTCGCCGCTTCTTTATCTCAACCATATCTCGGATATTTTGTTTAACTCTCTCAAACCACTCGGCTTTAACTCCCATAATTTCACCATACCTCGCAGCTTCTCCAGCAGAGATATTAACGCGCAGATAGGTCATATGAGGCAAAATTTCCTCTAAAATTGGCTTTTTCAGAACAAATGCATTTGAGGCGGCCGACATAGAAAGACCAAGTTCATTACCGCGAATGATAGTATCAACAAACACCGGAGAAATAGAACTTTCGCCATCTGAAACAAGACTAATACCTTTAACACCAATTTCAGCACAATCCTCTAAAAAATCATAAATAATTGGCTTAGTGATAGTATGGCGTTCATTTTCTTGCAGCATAGCATAGCAAAAGTGGCATCCGAAATTGCAAGCCCGTGTCAATGCCATATCAATAGTAATAGGTGCAATCCGTTCTCCCCGCTCCCAAGCTTTTATACGCTCTGTATGCCAAGCTATTTTCGTATCATCCAAATTAAGCGGAGCTAGTTCAGGTGAGTCTAGCAAGTTAGCCTCCTTATATGGAATATCTTGCAGAGCTCTATCCCCACAAATTACTTTTTGCATTCAAAATCCTAGAATACCAGTTATTTTATTGAAAAAACTACACATTTGAAAGTTCTAATAACATAAAACCTTCTAAGTATTAACTTATCAAGACTACCTTAATCTCCGAATTTTATTTTTATCTTTAACTTCAGTGGTATAAATCTGTAATTTTGGTTCTAGATTAATTTTTAAATACCTTTCAAGTTCCCGTGCGATGTTTGACTTATCAATTGAATTGACATTCGAAAAACCAACAAAAACACGAACAGGATAACCATCGAGATCAGATTCTATACGTTCAAAAGACAAAGTGACTTTATCATCTGTCTCTGATGACGTAAATTTTTCCATGGATTGCTGTACCACTTTAGTCCTTTCATCGTAAGAAAGTGCTGTCCACCCGATTCTTGGTGGCGGGTCAAATTCGTTGAGACTCGATTTAAATTTATTCTCTGAGCAATAGTTAGAATATAACTTTAAAACTACATTTTGCATGCTCACAAATAGTTTGCCAGCATTCGATGGCAAAAAAATACCAGGACCTCGCTGTATAGCACCCAATTCAGCAAGTTTATGAACCATTTTAAGGACCCCGTGCTCAACACCTTCAATTAGAGGAGATCCCTGTAAGTTTTCACATAGAAAATCCCAATAAGCTTTATCTTGATCTTCTTTCGCTCCAGCATGGCGGGCTTTTTCAATAGATGGGATATTACCAGTTATTTTAAAGAATAGCTTCACACCGTCTAAGGAAACAACAAAAATAGATCCTGGATCGAGCTGCAACTCACCTTCAAAGTTAATACTTCTCTCAAACAATTTTACTTTGAAATAACTTTCCGTGCTCACCTGCGTAGAGACTTGATTAGTGCCGGACTGTTCTAGTGGTGCTGCCTTTCGTAATTTTTTTGAATCAACTATATGATTTAACACATCCCAATGCGGAGCGGCAATTCCGTTTATTCTCAATATAATTCCATCAGAATTTTTTTCAAACTCAGCAGACATACAATCACCAAGTGACTCAAGAAGTATTATCTTATCATTAGGTGTCAACTGACCATCACCAAATTGAATACTAATGGTGGTCCTACCTGCCAAATGAACGACGTCTATGAGGTTAATTACACTGCGTAATGTATTACTATCCGGAACCCAGTTCGCCAGAAAATCTTGCCCCAATTCCAAACCACGCAACTGTTCAACTAAAGCTAGGTCATATTCTTCTAAAAGTTGCCTATAGTTCAATATTATTTCAGATACCAATATTTTGCTTTCTGACAGTAAATAAAATTGGTTCAGAGTATTTCAAACGAACAGGATCTAATACAAAAAAGTTTAGGGAAAGCCATTATTAAAACACAGATTACTAGAGGTGGTCCTCAAAAACTTCCGGGTCCAATTTATTTGCTTTTTCCAACATTATTTCTGCCTCCTGGTCATCGCCTCGTTGGCTTAGAAATCGTGCGCATAATCTATAGCTTACTGCGTCACCTGGATTAATCAAGATCGCTTGACGAAAGGTAAATAATGCATCTTCTGTCAGACCTATTTTTCCTAACACCAAACCTAATTTAAGGTAACCTGTTATTTTTTCAGGATCCAACATTATTCCATATCTATAAGATGCAATTGCTTGCTCAACTTTAGATTGAACCGCGAGAAGGTCAGCATAACAAAGTCGCGCATAACCATTTTCCGGTTCAGCTTTTAAAATAATACCAAAATGTTTATCGGCGACCGAAAAATTTTTAATCCACGTTTCATTAACAGCTACTCTCAATCGCAAAGTCGTATTCTCAGTGTCAAATTGAAGACAATGCCGCAACACCATGGCAGCCGAATTACATGTTTTGAACTTATCAAGACGTTCACCAACTTTCAAAGCGGGTTCTCGATTGATAGCAAAAAAACCAATTGCTTCACCACTTTTTGTATGAGCGCCAGGGTTGTCAATAAACGCAACCATCATATCAAAATACTTTTGAATCACTTCATAATTATCATCTGCCCATACCCATCTCTGAAAAGAATTTTGAAAATGAGGCTGATCACCAATACCTACTCCAACGGTAGCTTGCAAACCTCTAGCTGTCGCATCATGCCAATTTTTCACCATGGGTTTAAAACTAAGGCACTTCACATTATGGTTAAGTGTGCACAAAGCCAATGGTCCACCATTGGTCACTAAATTTAAATAGCATTCTTCGTAAAACGCCATTCTTAGTTCTATATTAAAGGCAATTTCATTAAACATTGTGAGGCCAACCAATTCCTCCGGAACCATTTCATTCGCTGCATAAGTATCTCTAATAACAACCGGTAGGTATTTCTCTGGATCCAATGAATGAGCGAATCTTGCCCACTCGGCAATATTACTATTTTTTTCATTGCCATAGCCTGCTTCGCGCAAAGTAATGCTAATTACATGGCGCCCATTTGCGCGGGCTTTTATCCAAGAACGAGCCATATCCAAGGCCTGAGGGGTTGCTTTAAGGGATGACCAAGATTCACCGCACACGTGAACGGCCGTAATTTCAGACAATTGGAACCGTGGGATAGAATTCTTAACAGAACTCCCCTCAGGGAACACATTTAGACCAGCCATCAAAAAAAATTTTTCTGCCTCTGTTCGACTTCCACACACTGAGACGAGACCACCGCAAGAAGGCATCAAAGAACACCCAGGCACAATTATCTGCCTAATGCGCCAGTTAATATCAATCTCATCAAACCGATCAAGTAGAAAATTTTTTCTAATATCAGTTGCTTCTGGTATGATTACAATATGTAATTTTTCCAAACCTCGGGTTTTCCGATCAAGATCAGCCAAAATCAAAAATTGAAAGAAATCAAATGTTACAGGAGATATTCGCAAATCATAAAAGGCATAGAGAGCTTCTTTATCCAATGTTACGACCTCTCTTAACTTCACAACCATTTCCAAGTCTCAATAATCTTCACCTAAAATAAAGAAATTAAAAACTTCAGTAAAAGCCTCTTCCAAAATAATTGAACAAAATATAGAATTTTAATCGTATTCAATATTTCTGTTGGACTCCCACCATAAAAAATCCTCAGCACGTCACAGTTAATTCTAGATCCTACACCTAGACAAAAACGGGTCCATATATATCTATCAACAATATCACCCTATATTTGCTATCCCACATACCGTGCGCAAACAAGCTTTGATCAAGACCCAATTTATAAGTCGCTTTTGTAAGTTCCTGAAATTTTTTTTAGATATAGGACCACCCGTTCCAATATAGATTACCACTTTTAAACCAAGATGACGCGCGCCCGTTAGTCCGCTTCTGCTGGCACTCATATCCCGATCACCAAATGCATTAATGGTTTCAATTACTTACAGTCTCTACGTTGACATAAAATTGGAAAAAAAATTGGTACAGCGTGCATTCCACGTGGTTTGCATGATATAAAGCATTCATATCTGAGAATTTATCTTACATACATTCCATCTCGTTTTTGAAATCAGTTCAGATTTTCTATGACCAAACTGACTATAGAAAACAATCCGCTTAACTGTATACTACCCATATAATGTATTTATTTAATCAGGTTATTGAACCCTTATAAGAATTACAACACAGACAACACAACATGAGCTCATACAATAATAATAAAAAGGTTTCTGAATCACCATGAAAGTATTGTTTCTCAATCCAGAACAATATGTCGACTTTGAAAATGAGCCAAGTAACTATCAAGTTCGGCTACCTGCTCTACATTCTGGCGCGATAACAGATTACAAAGATTTTGTTTATCAACGTACATTCAAAACATCTGGCCTGGCCGCAATGAACCAAGAGGCCATAAATATCTTTAAGAATTATCAACCAGATATCGTCATTAATTCTATGTGCTGGTGGCAAGAGTGCCTCAACGGCCAAACACTGACTACCATGCGCCAAGCGGGGGCCAAAGTAATTTCTATATTTTGGGATACGTGGATCAATGCTCTCCCGCACGAAACTGAAATATTTTTGAGCAGTGATATCGTTCTTATCATGGATTCACTGAGCAACTATTACAAGTATAGACTTCTGGGCGAGCAGCAACAGGGCTCCACCAAAGTCATCTTCTCACCAATCGCAGTTTTCACAGACCTGATAAAGCCAATTGACATAGAAAAAAATATTGATGTCTTAATATTAGGAAGCCGCGAAGGTCAGCGCACCGAGCTAATTTCTTATCTCGAAAAAAATCTCATCGACACAGGTATTAATTTCCAACATATTGGAGGTCTTGTAAATGATACAAATAGGAATAGAAACAGCACAGACAAATGGATTGACTGGGATACTTACGCTGAAGTAATCAACCGTAGCAAAATCTGTTTAAGTTCACAAACTCAACCGGACAGACGGCAAATCAAGGGTAAAATATTTGATTTTTTTGCGAGTCAGGCTTTTTGTTTAACAGACAATAATCCAGAACTACAACGATTCGTGCCCGATCGAGGGGTGGCTTATTTTAACGATAAAGCTGATTGTCTATCGCAGATATACCATTATATTAATAATGAAAAAGATCGAATATCCACAGCTAAAATGGGATATGAGTGGCTGACCAATACTTATTCGTACAAAACTTTTTGGCAAAACACATTGAACTTTACCAAAGGAAACATCACTCAAATTAGTCAACTCCCGGGCATCGAAGAGGCCTACCAAGAATTTAAAAGTCAACAAGCTTTAATTATTCGCCTACAATCTGCAGCGATTGGTCAACTCGCACAATTGGTCAATTTGGGCCTAGAAATAAAACGCCTTCCCGTTCGTGCCGAAGGTAGCTATAAGAATCTAAATATTTTAAATGTAGATGAACGCTTTATAATAGCCTGCGATCAATTAGATATTGACTTTGTTGAGATAGAGGACAGGCTCCATGCCATTACAGCAGATAGTGGGATACTTAAACTTACAGAGCAAGAAATAATTATGAGCCAGCAATCACGGATCATACAACTGACTTCAGTCAAGCAGGCCAAACAGGTGATCGATATTATCTCTAAATAAACGCTTAAGTCTAAAATCAAATCAAGTAAGCTTGCGGAGACTTTTAAATTATGAGTATACCAAAACTATTTGATGATATTATCCCAGTATTTACCCAATATAGTAGGCGCGCGAAGTAAATCTTCTGGCGTACCTATGTCTAAAAATTCTCCCTCTACACTCATTGCAGTCAACCTACCGGACGGTTGTTTTTGAAAATAATCTCTTTCTAACGATGGTCCGCAATTTTCAATTTCATTCAAAATATTTGAGTTAAACAAATAGATACCAGCATTTATAAATCCAGAATTGGTTTCTATAGTTTTTTCCTTGAAGGCTACTATACGACTTTCAGAATCTATATTAACCGTGCCATATCGGCTTAAATTAGCAATGTTGGCACAGAGTATCGAACCTTCCGATTTTTTTAATTCATGAAAAGCCACAAAGTCACAAAAATTAACATCGATAAAACTATCACCATTCATAATCAAAACCGGGTTTGAGCGAATTTCTGGACGAACATTGGCAATAGCCCCAGCTGTTCCCAGAGGCTTATCTTCAATTACAATCGCGAATTCGATACCTTCTATCGGATTTTTATCTAGGAATTCAGACACGGCGTCAGCTAAATGTCCAAGACCAAATATCACGCGGCGGACGCCAAAATTTTTAAGCCAATGTATCAAAAAAACTAAATAAGGCTGACCGCCTACAGGTGCTAATACTTTAGGAGTATCTTTTAGTATAGGTGAAATTCTCGTGCCTAGACCGCCCGCTAACACAACTACATCAATATTTTGGAGACAGTTTGAAGTCATACCCACTCACTATATTCTACTGGCACAGCGTCACCCTCTATTTACTGACCAAAATGGCTCACCAAATGACTAATAGCACTTCGCCCCATTGCCAAAACTGCTTCATTAGAAGAGCCCCCCGTATGAGGTGTACAAATAAGATTTGGTAAATTAATCAATTCGCTATCATCACTTGGTTCAAATTCAAACACATCAATCGCAGCCCCAGCAATAGTTCCATCCATGAGAGCTTGCTTTAAGTCAGTTTGCATAACCAATCCCCCACGTGCACAGTTAATAAAATAACAGGTCTCTTTCATCTGTCGGAAGCTATCAGCATTGCAAAACCCACGCGTTGTTTCGTCCAAAGGTGTATGCACCGTAACAATATCAGCCTGGGCGTAGATTTCTTCTTTACTAGATGCAATCAGACCATTAGCTTGGTAATAATCAGCTTGATCAATAATATCATTAACCAATATCCTACAACCAAATGGCTTTAAGAGTGTCACTAAATCTTTGCCAATATAACCAGCCCCAATAATACCGACAGTCTGATGAGATAAGTCATACCCGCCATTTTTGTTCCAATCATCGAGCCTTACTAAATTTCTAGATGAAAACAAAATATGCCGGGATAGTCCGATCATGAAACAGAGTGTCATCTCGGAAACACTGCGACGGTTAACACCCCCAGTCCAACCAATTTTAACATTGTATTTATCAGTAGCAACCAAATCAATGTTGTCCAATCCAACTCCAAACTTAGAGACTAATTCTAGGTTTGGGCATTTGGCTAAGACAGGGCCAATAATAGGTTCTAAACCAACCACCATGCCTTGTGAGTCATCAATATACGCAGCAAAATTATCCGCGGTGAATTCTTCAAGTTTGTCGTTGAATTCAGCATATGGAAAGGCCGCAAGAAGTTCTCTTCGTAAAATAGGATTCCTTGAAAAACTTTTGGAAGAAACCTTTATTTTAAAATTCATCGACATGAATTAGAACCTTTCCGCTAACCCAAGAGCTGCACCCACAATGTGTAGCGTATCAATTTCATAAAGTTCATGAAGACTATCGCGATCACCATTAATAACGGCATAGCCATCTCTCATTCCAAGACGCCTAACGGGCTTCAATATATTATGATCCGCTGCAACTTCCAGTACGGCACTGCCCATTCCACCTTCAAGTGATTGCTCTTCAACGGTAACTATAGCATCATAATCAGAGAGTAGGTCAGCAAGCGATTTACCATCGATTGGCTTGATCCGAAAAAGATCAACCACACCAGCATTGACCCCTTTTTCTCCCAGAATTTCTCGCGCAAGTAGGGCCTTTTGTAACAGAACCCCACAGGTGATGATTACGATATTCTTACCGTCTGCAATATGCCCAAAGCCTCTATCATAAACAGCTTCAAACCCACCGTCATAAGCCGGCTCTAGCCCTTGCCGATCGAGGCGAATATAGCGGAAATCTGGATCCATAATAGCGACATCGGCGATTTTTTTTGCCGCTTCTGCATCGCCTGGCGTCAGAATTTCAATACCATTTAATGCTCGCATACAGGCTATATCTTCAGGCGTAAAATGTGTCAATGTTGCATGATCGTAGCCAAGCCCAACACCTACTGCAATCAATGTTACAGGTAAATTCATTGAAGCAATCACACATTTGATCTGCTCATAACATCTAGCAGTTAAAAAAGGAGCCATAGCGTAAAGAAAAACTTTCTTACCGCTCAACGCCAAACCTGAGGCAAGATCTACCATATTCTGCTCAGAGATGCCCGCATGTATAAACTGATCGGGAAGTTTGTCTCTAAAATCGTCCAGAGCAGCTGCACCTAAATCAGCGCTAATAAACAAAATATCTTTATCATTTTTAGCTGCTTCAAATATGCGATTTATGACAATATCACGCATCAAGAGTGGCGGTTTTTTGTTATTCATAATTACAACTCGATTCCCAATTCCATACGGGCCTCTATGATCTGCTTATCACTAGGCATGCGATTATGCCATTCAGAGCGCCCCTCCATGAACGAGACACCCTTACCCTTAACGGTATTAGCTATAATAGCCAGGGGCTTTTTATCAGTTTTACCTACCAAGTTAAGCGCCGGCATCAACTCATCAAACGAATGACCATCCACGCTACAACTGTGCCACCCAAAACTACGCCATTTATTTTCGAGATCACCAAGCTCTAAAAGCTCTTCAGTTTTACCCATGATGCACAATTCGTTGCGGTCAACAATTACAATCAAATTATCAAGTTTACGATGAGCAGCAAACATTGCAGACTCCCAGATTGATCCTTCATAACATTCTCCATCTCCTACGATCACAAATGTATTATAAAAATTATTATCCTGGCGTGCGGCCATAGCAAAACCTGCACCCATACCTACACCATGCCCAAGCGATCCAGAAACACCCTCTATCCCCGGAATACGAAAATCAGCGTACATACCTAAAAGGCCATCTTTTTGGGTAAACCGTTCAAGTTCCTCTTTAGGAAAAAAATCATAATCTGCTAAGATTGGATATTGCGACATCGCAGCATGCCCTTTGCTTACAATAACACGATCGCGATTTGGATCTTCTGGTTGCCCTCGCGTAATCTTCGCTATACCACCATAATATAGGGCTATTAGAATTTCAGTGCAGGAAAAACTAGATGGGATGTGACCCTTTTTCTGACGCATGGCCATTTTAAAGAGTTCTTGGCGTAGCCAAGATGCTTTGGCTTCTAAATCATTTAAGGCCAACTTAAGATCCTCATGTTACTCTGAAATAATTCATTACACTTTAATCGCCCAGCAATTGTCGCTTTAATGGGATGGCGGCAAGCTTTTTAATGTGTTCAACGACATCTAAACCAAATTTCTCCTGCACCAGATCCAAATAGGGCTGGTGTTTGAAGTAAAGATTAAAAGCCTTATCCCTAAAACCTAAGATCTCTGCTGAACTGCAATACTGATTATTCAGCGGTTTCGAGCTATAACCATGCTGTGAATAATCTTTCCAAGTCTCTGGTAATTCAAGCCCGAATTTAATAGCATCAGAATAGAGTGGTGAGCCGGGATAGGCCATAGCGGAATAAAAGTTAGCAAACTCACAATTGAGTTCAATCGCCAAATCAAAAGTTTGCTGCATCCGCTCAAGACTGTCATCGGGCAACCCAAATATATAATTAGCAATGATATTAATACCAGCACCTTGTATACGGCGGACAACATTCTTGATATCATCATTACCATAAATCTTATCTGCACCATCTCGAACATGATCACTACCACTTTCAATGCCAAGGCAGAGCCAGTTCACACCAGCACTTTTTAACTTATCTAAAAATTGATCTTGCACCGAATCAACTCTAGCGTAGGCCCAAATATTAACGTCATAGTCGCGCTCAATCAGCAGATCACAAATTCCTAAAACATGGTTTTTATTAAGCACAAACATCTCATCAACAAATTTAAGATTTTTAATCCCATAATTTTCTACAAGATGATCAATCTCATTTACCACAACCGCTGGAGACCACATTCTATAGTTTGACTTCCCAAAGGGAGAGTTAATACAGCAAAAGTGACATTTATATGGACAGCCCAAACTAGTGTGAATAGCTGCATAAGGCGAGCGACTATGAATATCGTCAAAACTATGCCAATTATGTGCGCGATATTTTTCCATTGGTAATAAATCCCATGCAATACCTGCCATCTCATTATCCAGATCGACCAAAAGTGGTTCAGCGCTCAAGGGAGCTACTATTTTATCCTTGTCGCGGGACCAAAGACTTGGAATAACAGTAAATTCGTTGGATTTATTATTAATCGCCTGGAGAGTTTTGAGAATTGTAACCGGACCCTCAAGATCACAGACAAAGTCAATATTTTCTTCTTTCATCGTTAGTTCCGGTAACGCAGAGGGATGGGTTCCTGTCATCATTAACTTTGCCTCTGTTCCCGCATCACGGATTAGCCTGGCAATGTCGCCCGCCGCTGTCATGTTTTGCGTTGAGGCCGATGGCTGGAGACCGTAGCAAACAATCACAATGAGTTTTGGGGCATAATCTTCAGTTGCCACTCTCGCTGCTTTCGCAGCACTAGCGCTCATTGCCGGCGCATCGTATATTGCTACTGAATGGCCTTTCCCGCGTATATAAGTTGCGAATAAACCTGCAAAAACTGGAGGTTCAATTGCCGCATAATCATTACCTAGGTCTTGATAAATTTGTTTTCTATCACCTGGGTTAATGAACAAGACATCTACAACCTCGGCCATCAAAGCTTCTCCTTTTGTTTTTTAGTAAGTTCAGCCGAAAAAAATAATATAGCCGACCGAGCCTTAAGCAATAGTAACTCAAGGTTACTTTTTAACGACTTACTCAACGACCCAACAACTTTAGAAATTCATCAAAAATTTAATTCCACTAGTGCACTTTCCTGGAAATTTTTCATTTGTGTGGCTATGAACCAGTCCTCTTTTTTGCATTATACATCGATACTATCAAATAAAGTCATTATTTCACCTATGTCACTGTCCCCTAAACCCATAGACGATAGTTTCCGGAATGCCTCAGAGGCAAGGGTAGCCATTGGCAGCGACGCGCCATTCTCTATAGCAAGATCCCGAGCGGTGTCTATATCTTTTAACATTACATCTATTGCGCCTATTTTTGGTTTAGTATTCCGAGCCGCAAATCTAGGTGCCATTATCTGAAATGGCTGTGAATCAGCCCAGCCACCCTTTAATGCATCAGCCAATTTTGTTGCATCAACTACACCCGACTTTTCAGCAAAGCTAATCGCCTCGGCCATCGTAGCAACATTACTCGCAACAATGATTTGGTTACATAGCTTAGTCACCTGGCCAGCTCCAATTCCGCCCATACGTGTAAAACGTTGAGAGAAGGCTGCAACAATTGGACGTACCCTTTCTACATCCTCAACTTCACCACCAGCCATAATGGCAAGTGTTCCCGCGGCAGCACCCTTTGCACCGCCTGAAACAGGTGCATCAACCCAGCCCATCCCGGTTTCCATTTTTAGCTGGACAGCAAATTTACGCGTAATGTCAGGGCGCATTGATGAAAAATCAACAAGCAACTTGTCATCCGCTGCACCACTAGCGACCCCATCATGACCAAAAACAACTTTTTCTACTGCTGCCGAATCCGTCAGACACATTAGAACGAGGTCAACAGCGGAAACCAATTCAGCAACGTTCGCAGCTTTAGTAGCACCGTTTGCCACAGCAGATATAATTTTTTCCGACGAGCGGTTCCAAACGGTTACATCATAACCTGCTTCTAATAATCGACCTACCATAGGCCCACCCATTAAGCCTAGCCCTATAAATCCTAATTTAGGTATCACGGAATATCCCCAGAATCGATTGGCTCCTCGACATCCCACTGAACATTGCCAGCATGGGTCACAGCGCCCAAGTTTGCTGGACCAACAGTAGCGGCATATTTTTGCTGAGCGCCAGCGAGCTTAGATTGATCAGGTGGTGTCCACCGTTTACGCCGCGCGATCATTTCTTCATCTGAGACTTTCACATCAATGGTCCGGTTCGCGCCATCAATCTTTATAATATCACCTGTCTGAATTAGACCTATGGGGCCTCCCGATGCCGCCTCTGGGGAAGCGTATCCAACGCACATTCCCCGTGTCGCTCCAGAGAACCGCCCGTCAGTTAGAAGGGCCACTTTTTCGCCCATTCCTTGACCATAAATAATAGCCGTTACGCCTAACATTTCACGCATACCCGGCCCACCTTTAGGCCCTTCATTTCGAATTACAATAACTGACCCCTCAGCATAAACACCTTTTCTAATCACCGCCATACACGATTCTTCGTTCTCAAATACTAAGGCAGGTCCCTCGTGAACAAAACTTTTCAATCCCGCCACTTTTAATAATGCCCCATCTGGACAGAGGTTACCTTTTAAAACAACGACGCCGCCCGTCTCAGAAACAGCATCTTCGCGGCTGAAAAAAACTTGACCATCTGGCGCAGGAGCATCGGACGTAGCATCTTCTATAGTCCGACCATCAGCAGTTAGACACTCACCATGAAGAATTCCACTTTTTAACATTTCTTTTATTAACACGGGAACGCCTCCAACATCGTAAACATCTTTCGCATGATAGAGACCGCCCGGACGCAAATTTGCAATCAGCGGCGTACGATCAAAAACTTCGGCGACATCGTCCAACGTAAACTTAATGCCTGCCTCATGAGCAATTGCTGGAATATGAAGCCCTGCATTGGTCGAGCCGCCAGTCGCCGCAACTATCGCACTCGCATTTTCAAGACTTTGCCGTGTTATTAAATCACGCGGCAAAGGCCCATTTCCAAGCACTCCTTGCATGACAATTTCGCCCGCCTGTTTTGCAACGTCGAAGCGCGCTTCATAAATTCCTGGTATCATTGAAGATCCCAAAGGTGCCAGCCCCAAAACTTCAGAAACCATTCCCATTGTATTGGCCGTAAACTGACCAGCACAGGCTCCCGTTGTAGGAAGGCAGACACGCTCCAATTCTTCGATCTCTTCCAGGCTCATATCATTAGTCATGACAGCGCCAACAGCCTCGTAAGCATCCAGAACACTAACATCCCTACCGCGCCAATTCCCAGGTAACGCACTCCCTCCATAAATAAAAACCGAAGGAACATTACATCGCACCATACCCATCATTATACCAGGTAAATTCTTATCACAGCCGCCAAAACCAATAATGCCATCATAGGCATGACCGCGCACAACAAGTTCCACACTATCGGCAATTACTTCTCTGGAAATCAGCGAAAACTTCATGCCTTGATGGTTCATTGATAAACCATCTGACACCGAAATAGTGGAAAACTCAAAAGGTGTACCACCCGCCATACTTACCCCCTCTTTAGCTGCTTTCACTTGTGGGGCCAAATTCATAACGCAGGGTGTTGTTTCCCCAGCCGTCGAAACAACCCCAATAAAGGGCTTTGCGATTGCTGCATCGTCCAGCCCCATCCCTCGTAAGAAAGCTCGGTGAGGTGTGCGATCAAGGCCTACAGTGGTAACACGAGAATGAAGTGGCCTCTTATTTCCTGCTGGCATTAATCCTCTCCTAAAATTTATGTCTCATTTTCCTAGAGGACACCGCCAAAAACGTCTATTGTCAAGTAACTGCCACTTACCAGAGAAAAAATCAACGTTATGAACCACAAAATTCCTAAATTTTTTATAACTGATCAGAATGTTTGGTCACAAGTAATTGCAGACAAACACTCTACTTTTGGTCGTCCAGCTTTGTTTATAGACCGTGACGGTGTGATCGTTGAAGAAGTAAATTATTTGCATCGGCCTGAAGATGTCAGCTTAATTCCAGGCGCCATCGAAGTGATTCGTAGAGCTAACACGTTAAATATACCAACCATAGTTGTAACTAACCAAGCCGGTATTGGACGACGATACTATGACTGGAAACATTTTGCTGCGGTTCAAGATAAAATTCTTAAACTTTTAAACAAGGCCGAAGCCAATATTGATGCTGTGTTTGCCTGCCCACATCATCCAGATGCTCGAGGACCTTATTTTCATAAAAATCACCCATGGAGAAAACCTAATTCAGGGATGCTAGTCGTAGCCGAATTACTGATGGAAATTACATTACAAGAATCTTGGATTATTGGCGATCGCTCAAGTGATATTCGCGCAGGATTCAATGCCGGATGCGCAGGAGGCATTCACTTGCGTACAGGACACGGTATCAGAGATATGGAACAAAGTGCATCTTTAGCCATGAATACGAAAAATTTTCAAATTAAATCACTGCCCTCAATTGCTGAAGTGCTAAC
>CAJQSN010000016.1 GCA_905614355.1 uncultured Rhodospirillales bacterium
CCGCTCGTATAAAGTAGCAGCGGCAGGATCATTAACTTGTAATATTTTAAGAGGTAGCCCAATATTCATTGCGGCTTGTTTGATCAAAGTAAAATCAATAATAGTTTTACTAAAATCTAGAAGAGTAAATTCGGAACTAAGTTCATCAAGGAGCGACACACCTTCTTTAAGCCAGATATGGGGTGCCCGATGCCCTGGCCTAGCAGTAGGGATGTACACACGCGGATTATCATTAGGTTCCGGAGTTCCATCCGGAATGATGATTGAAGACCCCTCGTAACGATACCCTAACAAAGTACCAGAAGATGCAATAAGCTTTTCTTGATCTTTAAGATCCAGACCTAGTCTAATCCGAAGAGCGTCTCCCTCTGGACCTTCATCATCTAACTCATCTCCAAATTGCATAACATCGTTTAAGCTATCAAAACAGTCTGCTGCCTCGCGAGTATTGCGGATGCCAATAGGACGACGCTCTTCATTATAAGTTTCTATCAAATGTGTTCCACCCCAGCCTTCTATCATAGCCTGAAGCTTCCAGGCGAGATCAATTATGTCGGAAACACCAGTATTCATCCCAAAACCTCCTGTTGGTGAGAACAAATGTGCAGCATCGCCTGCTAATAACACGCGACCAACAACATACTTGTCAGCAACTAATGCGTGAGCTGTCCAAGGTTGGGTCGAAATGATTTTGATTGGTGGTGAGGACCCAAGGACAGATTCAATAGATGCAATGGGATCAATCGTATTCCAGCTCTGTCCCTTTTTTAATTTTAAGTGATAAGTGAACGTTGTCCCACCATCCCAATTTAAAATAAATCCAGCGTAATCAGTATGAAGAGGGAAAAAAATATTAGCTGGACCAAAGTTATGGCACTTCATAAATTCTGGGGCTCTAAAATAGATTGATACAAAATGTGCTAAATCAGAGCGACCAGCCAAACTAACATCCAACTTCTCACGCACACTTGAACGTCCACCATCACAAGCTATCAAATACTCACTTTGACATGTCTCTATTTCACCCGTAATGATATTCTGAATTTTTGAATTTACCCCCATTTTATCTTGCTCAAAATCCACTAATTTCCAACTAAACCGAAAATCTACCGAATCTAGAGAGCCGATATAATTAAGGATCACCTTCTCAACCTCATTTTGACCAGTGATAGTCTTGAGGTAAGGAGACCAAGTATATTCCTCTTTTAAATAACCACTTTTATCATTAACTTCTTTAATTTTTTTGAATGGTGGTAACGAGATACGGTGTAATTCTTTACCATGGAGGCTCGATACCCAATAATAGTCAGCAAGATGATCAGGAGGTACACCAGCATCAGTAATTGCCTGATCTATTCCCCACCGTCGGTAGTATTCCATCGTTCGATTAGCGACCGCGTTCGCCCGCGGGTGCGGGTTTAAGGTGTCAGACTGCTCGACCACTAAACACTTTACACCACGCCAACCGAGCTCGGCTGCTAAGGACAATCCAACAGAACTTCCTCCAGAAATCAATACTGGAACCTCTTTCACAGGTCCTTCTCCAAAACCATCGGATGAATTAGAGTATTATTTATCGACAAATGCGCCAAATGGATTAATCAACACTGTCTCAAACAAACCAGCCTTATTATAGGGCTCATTAGCAATAAACTTTTCAGCCGCAGATCGATCAGCAAAATCCTTTATGACAACACTTCCAATCATGGTTTTGTGATCATCTCCATAAAGTGGCCCACCCATTCGCATACCGCCCTCATTCTCAGCCATATAAGCCGCATGAAATCTACCAGTTTGAGCACGTAATTCTGCGCTATCAGGTTTATCGAGCATATAAATTGCAAATAACATTGAATAATGGTTCCTTCATATTAAAAAATTAATGGTGTAAAATCGTTAATTTAGAAAATTAGGCTAATGGACCAACTAGCTGTCCTGAGTTTATAATTTTCTGCTCATCTAATAAAATTGAACAATTTCGCATCGGTAAATCAAAATGACAATTAGTGTAGCGATCAGCAAACTCATTTGCACCCGTAGAAATTAAAAAATTACCGGCGAAAGCTCGTAATTCTGTACAATTCACATGTTGCTTATCATACATTACCAATGAATCCCAGCGTGCTCCTGGGTTTAACCCCCAACCAACATGAGAAACACCATAAGCGTTTGGATCTTGCCAACCGGAATAATAAGAACGCATCAAATCAGCATCAAGACCCGTTCCCTCAATTGACGTTACAAAATCATTCTCTATTACTAATGTGACTGAGGACTCAAAATAGCGTTTAAATGTCAAATTGACATCACCTGTATTTAGAACAACAATTCCATTAACTGTATTCCTGACTGGGAAAAATAATGCCAAACCAGCTGGCCAGTACGCGACTTTATCACCTGGCGACAAATATCCTGCGCCTGCTCGGCACGGTGCATCTTTAATTTCAACTTTTAGATTTGTTCCAGCCGGAGATATGACTTGCATAAATTCTGCCTTATCAAGAAGTTCCAGACTTTTCTCAACCTTGGGTTTTAAAGAAGGATCTGGCATGCAACGCTCTAACACCTCAGGATGTTCATTAGATATCATTAATAAACGGCCCCCTGCTCCAAGAATTGTTTGCAACTCTTTAGAATGCAGCATTCCTTCAACTGTACAATCAATAATGAGGTCACAAGCGGCAAGTGCCGGAAGCATGCTATCGTAGCCTTCCATCGCGTAGCAGGATCCAGTCGAGCGGACAGGGACAGGATCTTTTAATTTTGGCGATGGGACCCTCACGTGTATTGGTTTTGCACCAATTCGCAATAAAGCATGTTCTGATAGGTCTACTAATACTTGGCGCGATTGTGATTCAGATAAAATAGTAACAATTTCACCTGCTGAAACGCCACTTAGAAGGAAACTTCTCTCGAAACAGTCAATCCATTTTGCTTCTATATTTTCTCGTAACATATCAATTTATCTCGTTTCAGTATATATTTTATTTATCCCCAGCTACGTAGGTATGAGAGGAACCCTCTAAAATAAATTTCATCCTAATGTTTTAGAAATTAACGATTCGGTAATATTTTTCAAAAATCCCAGCGTTGCTCTAAATACCAACAATAAGATTATTAGTTATATCGCAGTATCTAGCCATTTTTCATATTTATTATTACGAATTCTTGATATTTTTCAAAAAATACACTAATAAATAGTTAAAATACATAACTAAAGCCCACAAAGGGCATTTAAGTAAAGTGGTGATAGAAATTGCCATTACATGTGAGTTCTGGGCGTGAAATCCAGGATTCAAGTTTTTAAGTATTGAATTCCGACAGGAGGTCGGTGAACAATGCAACTTGATGAATTTAATAGGACAAGCTCGCTTGTTGGCGCTCTAACTGGTGGAGTTACCAGTATTGAAAGAGCTTTATTGAATATAGGCAGCCTAGCTAAGAATCAGGCTGCCAGTAGTGTTCAAAAAATCATGGCGTCGCGTATTGATAAAGCGCTTGCAAAACTAAGCAGTGAACCTAATACAGCCCTTTCAGACCAATTAAAAAGAAACCAATCTCTTCTAGTAAGTCGCAAAAGCGGTGTAAACGAAGCACTCGAAGTTGTTAGTAAGTCGCTGGCACAAATTAACGATATACGAAACCACATTGACTATCTTAGAAAACGTTTAACGTTTCTAGAGAACGGGGACCTAACGGCGGCAGAGACAGCTGAAGAATGGGACAATATTATAAGAAGAGTAAAAATATCATCTCGTGCCGCGGGGGGTATCATTAAAGAAGGTAATGTTTTTACCCCAAAGAACCTAATTAATACTGAGTTTAGAGATACGTTTAAAACACAAAACATTTATGCCCCTTATACTAATGAAGTAGGAGACCTTCACCGAATTGATGGTGTTTACCTGGGAACAGATTATTATATCACGGAAGATGTCAGCGGTGACTTCTGGAATTCAGATACTAATAACTTAGAATTCGAATCTCAAACAGGCACTCTGACTGAGTACTCGGATTACGCTACTCCCGTCAAAACCGGCCAGTATGAGAGTGTCGCAACATTACGTGTTAACACTTACGATGACACAACCGGTCAAATTAATTTTACACTCGGTGGGTACTCACAAAGGATGAGTGATACTGAGCCCAATAATGATTTGGCAAATGCCCAGTTTATGGCCCGCCAATCATTTAAAACAACTCCAGCGTCCGAAATCGCTGCTGGTAATGGTAATAGTGACCTTGGTGATCAAACACTCCCATGGACCTCGATAGCAGGAAATATAAGTAATACAGGGGCAAGCACGGCAGCAACTCAAGATTATGATTGGTTTAAATTTGATCTGCAGGCGGGTGAGGTCCTAATTTTCGACGTTGATTATGCGAGTGGCGTGGAAGCCGTCGCTCTCGGAGGCGACGACTTTGATCCCTGGCTAGATGTGTATGACCATACAGGCACCAATCGCGTGGCTTTCAATGACGACTCGCCCTCAAGTCAAGGCGGGGGGGGCAGTGGTAGAACAGCAAGTGGCAAGGAATTTGACTCATATATTGCCTATACAGCTCCAGCCGATGGCTTTTATTACGTAAGAATGAAAGCCTACAACTATGCAAACCACACCACTGATGGTGCTGGCAATTACGTCATCAATACGAGTATAACGCCGACGGCGTCCTCAACATTCCTCGGCGGCGGAGACATTGATGGCATAGTGACGGGTGGTGGTCTCTCACTGCTTGACGCATGGATCTATAAAAATTTTGAAACGCAGGCCTCGATAAACCAAGCCAAAGATGCTTTGGATGCTGCTGAGGCGCTCGTTTTAAACACTGAATCCAGTTTTTTACACGACCGAGCCACCTTAGAATCACGAGCTAGCATTTATGGTTCTCAAATTGATGGTATAACTAAAGAAATCAGAGCTTTAATGGAAGAGGTAGAAGATGAGGCACGTGCTGAGCTCCTAGCAAGACAGCTAGAATACACCATAGCACAATTTGATTTTACTTTATTATCGGCGAGATCCAATACCCTGGTCCAAAGTATTTTGATATCCCAAGATGCTTCAGGCTACGGCAAATCCATCCAGGAGAACACCGCAAGGGTCGGTATTACCTTGAACCAAAGTCAGAGCCTTTGGGGTTAATCCTTATACTTAAGAGCGTGAGCCACAACCTTTTTCATAACTGTTGGAAGAGCGTAATTGCCAAAATCAGAGGCATTACTCCAAATTCCTTTTATTAATTCTGGTTTTATGCATTGGCCCGTAGCAATCTCTAACTCTAAATGAAAATGGGTGAATGTATGCCTCACCCTCCCAGGAAGTATTTTCCAGATAATTTTTTCTGGGGCATCAAAAAAAGTTTTTTTTTGAGTCAGGCTATTTTCCTGCCAGTCAGATGACGGTAGTTCTACCATACCCCCAAGAAGGCCTTTCTCAGGACGGCGACGGAGAAGTATCTCGCCTTTATCATTAGACAGCCAGAAAATAGTGCCTACCCGCGTTGGCTTTTTCTTCTTAGGCACTCGATTTGGCAAGTTACCTGCATTACCTTTAACCTCTGCTTTACACTCACCTGACAACGGGCATAAACTGCACACAGGTTTCTTGGGCATGCAAATTGTCGCGCCAATATCCATCAGTGCTTGAGCATAGTCTCCAGCTCGTTCATCCGGTGTCATTGCGCACGCCAATTCATGCAATTTTATTTTTGATTTTGGAATAGGTTCTGTAACGGCAAAAAGCCGTGCTACAACACGCTCAATATTACCGTCAACTGGCGTGGCTTTCTTACCAAAAGCAATAGCAGTAATGGCCGCAGCTGTATACGGACCTATACCCGGCAATTCCAATAAATTCTTTTCATCCTCTGGGAATAACCCATTGTATTCAGATGCAATAAAATTAGCACATTTATGAAGATTGCGTGCTCTAGCGTAATAACCTAATCCTTGCCAAGCGTGTAGAACATCATCTAACGGGGCAATCGCAAGAACTTTTATATTTGGCCAAATCGACAAAAAATACTCAAAATATGGTTTAACAGTAACGACTGTGGTTTGCTGAAGCATTATTTCACTAAGCCAAACATGATAGGGATTTGCTCGCACACCTGGCGGCGATCTCCAGGGTAAGTGACGGCGGTTTTGGTCATACCAAGCAAGAATTTTATCGGATTTACTTAACAACCTAACCTCATTTATTAATTATGTTAATTTTATAAGAATTCTATTATAATCAACTGTTGCGGTACTACCCATCCCCGTATCATAATCGCCTAATGGCATAAATGAAAATAGATAAAAATAGGAATTATATTGGATGACCATTGCCCGCTTCAAGCCACGCAGTATTAGTGCAACAGTAGAAAAAATAACCCGGCCGATATTTGGAAAGCGAGGGTTTGGCCAAGGGAGCATGATAGCAAATTGGGAGAATATTGTAGGTAATGTTCTGGCAGGCCATACATTCCCTGAACAAATCAGTTACCCACGCAATCAGCGGAATAATGGCACACTACACTTGCGCATTGATAGTCCCGCACTAGCGCTAGAGCTACAGCACATTGAGACACAGTTACTTGACAAAATTAACACGTATTTTGGTTACCGCGCCGTCGCACACATACGAATAATCCAAGGTGTTCTTCCTGAGAAGAATCTCAATGCTCTACCAGAAAAACGAAAGATTACGCTAAAAGAGCAGAATGACTTAAATGAAGACTTGAACATTATAAATGATCCAGATCTAAAAAACGCATTACAAGCCCTTGGGACTGAAATAATAACAACAGATTAATTTGATACCAACAATACTGTTAATACTTATAACCTAGTTTTCCTTTGAGTTATCCCCAATTTTTTCACTATTTTATACTTTTTAACACGATCGCGACTTGTTGATTAATCTAATGCCACTTATATTGATCAACATATAGTAGAAAGGAGACCCCCTTGCCCAAGCATATGGTAAAAATACGTGAAATTACGGTTTCATTAATAATGATTTTTTTGTTTAGTCTAATGTCGCTAGGGACTGTCTCTGCAGAACTCAAAACAAAAAATGCTGAATCAAATTCTTTTGAACTCGAAAGTATTATAGCTGACCGCGTACTCGGGAGTGCTAACGCAAAAATAACTGTTATTGAATATGCGTCTATGACCTGCCCACATTGTGCTGAATTTCATGCGGGACCCTTTCAAATTCTAAAAACGGAATACATTAAGACTGGAAAAGTTAGATTTATATACAGGGATTTTCCACTGGACCGACTTGCCCTAGCTGCAGCGATGATGGCTCGGTGTGCGCCAAAAGAGCGCTATTATCCAATCGTCGATATTATCTTTCGCACACAAGCAAACTGGGCAAAACAGGCTAATTCAACCGACGCCTTATCCCAGATTGGTCTGCTTTCAGGTATCTCGAAAAAAACCTATAAAGCATGCGTCGGAAACAAAGATATTTACGAGGGCGTAATGAAAATTCGTAACGATGGTGAGAAAAAGTTTAATATTCAGTCAACACCTACGATTATAATTAATGGGAAACCAATAAAAGGTCATCTAACTGCAAAAAAATTACGTCTCACCCTAGATTCAGAACTCGCAAAATCGAAAACAACACAGCGCTAATAAGGAGTTTAGTTATAAATGCAGTTTTCTAAGCTCCGATTGAGCGGTTTCAAGTCTTTTGTTGACGAGACTGAGCTTGAAATCCAGCCAGGACTAACTGGTGTCGTCGGACCAAATGGTTGTGGAAAATCCAATCTGGTTGAAGCCTTAAAATGGGTAATGGGTGAAACTTCAGCTAAGCAAATGCGCGGAAGTGAGATGGACGATATTATCTTTGCTGGCTCACGCAATCGTTCTGCCCGCAACATTGCCGAGGTTGGTCTGGCGTTAGATAATTCAGACCGAAATGCCCCATCTCAGTTTAATGAAGTTGATGACCTTGAAGTAACCCGTAAAATTGAAAGGGAGAAAGGTTCAACTTACAGAGTGAATTCAAAAGAAGTGCGGGCCAGAGATGTTCACTTGTTATTTGCAGACGCAGCTAGCGGTGCCCGCTCTACCGCACTTGTCAGTCAAGGCCAGATTGGCGAAGTGGTCTCCGCCAAACCTTCTGCGCGTCGAAAATTACTCGAAGAAGCAGCAGGAATTTCTGGTCTCTATTCTCGTCGTCACGAGGCTGAACTCCGGTTGAGGGGCGCAGAGACAAATTTAGAGCGTCTTGATGACATTATGGCAACCTTTGAAGTCCAATTACTGGCCCTCCGGAAACAAGTACGCCAGGCAACTCGTTATCGAAATTTGAATGACCACATTAGGAAAGCCGAAGCAATACTCTTTTTAATCTATTGGACTACGGCATTAGATGAAAAGAAAAAAAATGAAGGATTACTGGAAGCAGCTGAAAAAGCAGTTACCGAAATGACAATGCTCGCTTCAACAGCATCGATTGAACAAGCTTCAGCAGCAGCATACTTACCCGAGCTCAGAGAAAAAGAAGCTGGAGCAGCATCATTACTCCAGCGCTTTAACCTTGCCAGAGAAAATATTGAAGAAGAAGAAACTCGCCTTGAAGCTCAAAAAAAGGAATGCGAAACACGCCTCCGTCAAGTTAGCCAAGATATCGAACGCGAGAGCACGCTTGTAGCAGATGCGAGTGCTGCGATCCGAAATCTAGAAGCAGAGAACATGCGGATCAACAATATAAACGAAGGCCAAAATACTTCCATTAAGGATGCGGGCGAGCGACTTAAAAAAGCCAAATATGAATACGAAGAAAAAGAAAATATATTGGGTGACTTAACCCAAAAAGTTGCTGACCAAGAAGCTCAGCACAATGATATTGGAAGGCGGCGCAAAGAAATAGACCAGAGACTTGAGCGATTAAAGGTCAGCGATAAAAAAATTAAAGAAGAGATAACGCAATTAGAAAAAGATGCAATTAGCCAATCGTTTGTTGAGGTAGCTGAAAATAAATTAGCAAATGCAACGGATGAATTAAAAAAGTCTAGAGACTATGCTGAAAATTCTGAGGCTACTCGAAACCAGGCGTCCCAGCGACTAAACGAAGCCCAACTAAAAATACAAAATACTTTATCTAAATCCGCAAAACTAGAAGCAGAAGTAAATGCCTTATCTGAAATTCTAGAAACTAGTAATCCGGATCTATGGCCTCCTCTAATTGATGCTATTACTGTTAAAGCTGGACTAGAAAACGCCTTGGGGGCAGCCCTCGGCGATGATCTTAACGCTGCAACTGACGAATCTGCCCCCATTCATTGGCGCCAACTGCCACAAAACACTTCGAGCCCTGCTCTGCCTATTGGAGCAGAGGCCCTAAGTGACTTTGTCAAAGGTCCCAAGGCTCTACTTAATAGACTATCTCAGATTGGTGTTGTCCCTGATACAGATTCTGGCTGGCAGTTAATTGGTGAACTAAAACAAGGCCAGCGCTTGGTCACACGCGACGGCGCTTTTTGGCGTTGGGATGGACTTTCTTCCACAGCGGAGGCTCCCACCACAGCAGCTATACGCCTTCAACAACATAACCGTCTTGCTGATGCCCGAATAAGCCTGGAGCACGCCCACAAACAAAATCATATAGCAAAATTAAACACGGATGCGGTACAAGAGAAAATTCAAAATGCCACGGAAAATGAAAAAACCGCACGTGACGCAGTGCGCAAAGCTGAAGTTAACAGAGACATAGCGCAGAACGAACTGACGCAATTACAACGCCAAACTTTAGAGAATAATACTAAACTTTCAGCGCGCAAAGACAATGCAGATAGTATCGCAGGGGATCTTAAAGAGGCAGAAAAATCTCTTGATGAAATTATTGAAAAAGAAATAAAAATAGAAGATATAGAGAACGGCCGCAACGAGGTTAATACACTTCGAGCCGTCGTTGCTCAAAAACGGACCGAACTGGTTGAGTCCCAATCGCATTTTGATACTCTACATAATCAAGCAGAAGAACGAAAAAATAGACTGCACGCAATAACTAGCCAAATGACTAATTGGAGTACTAGGCAAGAAGACGCGCTGAAGCAATTAGAGGAGCGTACAGAGCGAAAGAAAATGCTTGAAGCCGAGCAAGAACACTTAGTTCAACAGCCAGAGGACATCAAACGTCGCCAACAAGAAATCCTTAACAAAATCGAGGAAGCCGAATTAAAACGAAAGAATGCAGCTGATAGCCTGACCGAAGCAGAAGCTAAACTTACCAACGCAGATCGTAATCTGCGTGAAACAGAAACTAAACTTGCAACCGTTCGAGAGCAACGTGTCCGAGCTGAAGCCAATGTTGAACAAACCGAACAGGCCTCCGTAGCACTAGTTGAACGCATGGCTGACCGCCTAGATTGTAACCCTGACGAATTATTTGAAATATCCGGAATTGAAGTGGCGGCCAAACTACCAGAAGCAGAAAGCGCAGAAAAACGAGTTGACCGCCTCCTGCGAGAACGCGAGAATATGGGTCCCGTTAATTTATTAGCGGAGGCTGAAGCAGCCGAGCTTACAGAGCAGATCCAGATGCTTACAACAGAGCGTGAGGATCTTATCAGTGCTATCAGCAAACTGCGGAGGGGAATTAATGAGCTTAATCGTGAGGGTCGGCAACGCTTACTCGAATCATTTGACGAAGTCAATAAACACTTCCAGGACCTTTTTGTGCGCCTATTTGGCGGCGGGAAAGCACACCTAGAACTGATAGAGTCAGACGATCCACTTGAAGCAGGCCTAGAAATTATGGCTAGCCCGCCGGGTAAACGACTTCAAGTCCTCTCTCTTTTATCTGGTGGCGAGCAAGCATTAACGGCGTTGTCACTATTATTTGCAGTGTTTATGCGCAATCCTGCACCAATCTGCGTCTTAGATGAGGTAGATGCACCTCTTGACGACACTAATGTTGATAGATTTTGCACTATGGTTGACGAAATGGCCCGGAACCTTTCTACAAGGTTCTTAGTTATAACACACCATCGAATGACCATGGCTAGAATGGACCGTCTTTTTGGCGTAACTATGGGCGAACAGGGTGTTTCGCAACTCGTATCGGTGGACTTGGGCGAAGCTATAGAATTACGTGACATCGCTTAAGTGTATATATCGTTAATAATATAGTGAATTCAATGTGTTGTAGAATTTGTTAGGTTTGCCATTGAATCTTGACAGCCCTCTACCAGGAAGATATGTTCCGTCACGAATTAAGTAATACAAGTTGATTTCAAATGGGTTTTATAGTTAGCCCAAGTACAACAACATGGGCCCTCTTAAATGAGTGAAGATATTAATCTTTCTGTCCAGAAAAAAGAACCAGCGGACTTTGATCTGCGTTTGCATAACGCTCGCAATGCAAATAGTGAGTCAACGAATATTGGAAATGTGAGGCTGCCAGACGACGGAAAATCCAAAGCCATAAGAATAAGCACAGAGCTAATAGTAGCTGTTACTGTGGGGGGTGGAATAGGTTTGTTGCTAGATAATTGGCTAGAAGCAAAACCTTGGTTTCTAATATTATTTTTATTATTAGGTAATGCGGCTGGCTTGTGGAATATTTTTAGATTAACGAATGGCCATAAATATAAAATTGGTTTTGAAGATGATAAAACGCCTAGATCTTAAAAAGAGTGCAAAAGAAGGTAATCGTAAGTGGCTGACGCACATAACCCCTTAGAACAATTTGTAATTCAGACTTGGATCCCAATTAAAATTGGCGACCTTGACGCATCGTTCACAAACTCTTCTGCTTTTATGCTCTTAACAGTAGTTTGTGCGAGTGCTCTTATGGTATTGGCCGTTCGACCACGTTCAGGTGTGCCAGGAAGGTGGCAACTACTCGCAGAATTATCATATCAATTTATTGCGAAAATGGTCAGTGATAACATTGGTAAAGAAGGTCGAGCCTACTTCCCACTTATCTTTTCAATCTTTATGTTCGTTCTCTTTGGAAATTTGATTGGCATGGTACCATACAGTTTTACCTTTACCAGCCACATTGCAGTAACACTTACCATGGCGGTAGCAATTTTTCTCATGGTTACAGTCATTGCATTCGTAAAACACGGCTTTAAATTCTTCTCGTTTTTTTTACCAGCGGGGGTGCCAATTGTACTTTCACCGCTGATGATCGTGATTGAAGTCATTTCATATTTCACCCGCCCATTTAGTCTTAGTGTCAGATTGTTTGCCAACATGATGGCAGGGCACACATTGTTAAAGGTCATTGGTGGATTCGTCATTCCACTGGGGATATTTGGCGTTGTACCCGTCGCCGGTTTGGTGGCTGTTATAGGTTTAGAGTTTCTAATAGCCTTCCTACAAGCGTATATTTTTACTATATTGACCTGTATATACATTAACGATGCAATTCACTTACATTAACTAGCGCTTAAATTTATATAGCCACTTGTACAAAACTAACAAAAGGAAATTATAAAATGGAATTAGATGCAGCAAAAATGATTGGGGCCGGCTTAGCTACCTTAGGTTTTATCGGACCCGGGATTGGTATTGGACTTATCTGGTCAGCCTTGATTAGTGCAGTTGGCCGCAACCCAGGCGCAGCTGATGCTGTAACGACAACAGCTTGGGTCTCATTTGCCCTTGTAGAGGCCCTAGCTATTTTTGCTTTGGCAATAGCTCTACTAATACTCTTTGGCTAGTAATGCTAAATCATAAACTAAACTAAATAAGGCTGATTAAAATGCCACAATTAGATGTTTCTGCATTTTCGCCGCAAATTATTTGGCTCATTATAACGTTCGTTATTCTTTACGCTTTAATGGCCAAAGTAGCATTACCACGAATTGGTAACATTCTAGAACAGCGACAAGCTAGAATTGATGATAATTTAGATGCGGCGCAAAGCCTTAGGCGTGAATCTAATACAGATGCAGAATCTTATGATCAAGCAATAGCAGGCGCTCGTGAAAATGCGCGATTAACTATCCAAAAAACTATCAAAGAAATATCGGTCGAAACAGCACACCATCAAGAGGAACTAAGCGTAAGATTATCGGGCGAGCTAAAATCTGCCGAAGATCTAATTACTGACGCGAAAGCTGCGGCTACGAAAAGCATTCATGAATCAGCAGCAAGCATTACCTCGGAAGCTATAAAAATTCTAATAGGAGAAAAACCTACAGAAAACGCTATCAAGAATGCAGTTTCTTCAGCGCTTAGCGTGCCTACCGGGGAAATAAAAAAATGATCTCAAATGCTTATGCCTCTGTTGCCAGCGGTATGCCTCCCCAGGCGATGTATGAAAGCCCAGCCTTTTGGGTCGCTGTGGCATTCGTTATATTTATTTTGATATTTGCAAAGCCAGCATGGAAATTCACAATTACAGCTTTAGATGGAAAAATTAATAAAATTGAAGCCTCAATTGAAGAGGCAACAAACCTTAGAGAAGAGGCGCAAGACCTTTTAGCAAGTTATAAACGCAAATTAGCCGATGCCGAAAAAGAATCCGAGGCTATTATCGGGCAAGCTCGCGAAGAGGCTATGGTCCTAAAGGTACAAATGGCTAAAGACCTAGAGGACTCACTTAACCGCCGGGAGAAACTTGCACTAGATCGCATCTCTCAAGCTGAAAACGATGCCACTGCAGAAGTAAGAGCCATGATAACTGATATTGCTTTATCAGCGACTCGCCAGCTTTTAATTGAGAATATTAACGATGAAAAAGCAGATGATTTGATAAACACGTCGATCAAGGATCTGTCAAACAAACTCAATTGAATAATAAATATGATTTGTGAGCTTCAAACTAAGAAAACACGGTTTTTATACTAGTTGAAACCTCATAACTCCTAACAAACATAGCCTGGCAAGGTAAGACTAAGAATTTATCCATCTCCAACTAGTTCTAGCCATTGTGATTCAGAAATCACGTTTAAACCAAGATCGGTTGCCTTTTTTGCTTTAGATCCAGCTCCTTCACCTGCAATAACAAAATCAGTCCTTTTTGATACTGAACTTGATACTTTAGCTCCAAAATATTCGGCTCTAGCCTTAGCTTCTCCACGTGTGACTGTTTGAAGTGTACCTGTAAAAACAATAGTTTTACCATAAATTAGAGAAGAGCTATTCTTCTTTATAATAAAATCTAATATATTAATTTGTGTCGCAAAATCATCAAGTAAAGCCTGATTCGTACTATTATTGAAAAATCTAATCAAATCAGTTGCCACAGAAGGCCCAATACCATCAATACTATTTAGATTTTCTAGCGCCTCAGAGCCCTTCACCGAAGCGGCAACCATTGCCGCGCGAAGCGCTCCTATTGTAATATAATGTTTAGCTAAGAGCCGCGCGTTTACTTGGCCAATTTGCCGGATACCTAAAGCAAAAATAAAGCGGTCCAGCTTAATATTACGGCGATTATTTATCGCAGCCAATAATTTGTCTACCGATTTATCACCCCATCCCTCACGGTTTCGTAGCTGAAATCCGTGATCTTGAAGGCGAAAAATATCAACCAGAGATTTTATCAGACCTTCTTCAAAAAATTCTTCAACATGTTTACTTCCGAAACCATCAATATCAAATGCTGCTCGAGATACAAAATGTTTAAAACGTTCAACTACCTGGGCCGGACACGTTGACCCTCCAGTACACCGGCGCACGACCCCATCTTTGTCCCGTACTGCGTCTGCAGAACAAATTGGGCATACCTTAGGATATTCAAATACGGTTGAGTTTGCTGGACGTTTATCTAAAACTACTTTCACTACTTGCGGTATTACGTCACCAGCGCGTTGGATTACCACAGTATCGCCGATCCTAACATCTTTTCGTGTTATCTCATCTTCATTATGTAATGTTGCATTTGATACTACTACCCCCCCTACAGTGACTGAGGCTAATTTAGCAACTGGCGTTAACGATCCGGTTCGGCCCACCTGAATATCAATCTCATTGATTATTGTCTCCGCTTTTTCTGCCGGAAATTTGTGGGCTATTGCCCAGCGCGGAGCTCGACTAACAAAACCTAGGCGGTCCTGCCAGTCAAGTCGGTTCACTTTATAAACAACACCATCTATATCGTAATCGAGACTAGCGCGTTGCTCGTAAATATTATTATACACTTCTATTAGACTTAAATAATCACTACAAATTCTGGTTAAAGGATTCACCTTAAAGCCCCAGACTTGAAGCTGTTCCAGAAAAGACCATTGGGTAATACCAACAGGTTCACTTAATTCACCCCAGGCGTAAGCATATAATTTTAAAGGCCTTGCAGCGGTTATAGTCGCATCCAATTGACGCAAAGAACCTGCCGCAGCATTTCGAGGGTTGGAAAATATTTTTGCACCCGCCAAAGCCTGGCAACGATTAAGATTATTGAAATCTGATTTAGCTAAATAAATCTCTCCACGAATCTCAACTATATCAGGAGACGGAGAGCCTCCTAATTTAAATGGTAAACCTTTGAGCGTTCGAATATTATCTGTAACATCCTCACCAATAGACCCATCACCACGGGTTGCTGCTGAAACAAACAAACCTTTCTCATACCGTAACGTAATAGAAAGGCCGTCAATTTTTGGCTCCGCAATAATCTCAAGTTGGATACTCGGATCATCTGTTAGTTCTTTTAAAAAACGTCTAATGCCGGCTAAAAAATCATCTAAATCCGCCTCAGAAAATAGATTACCTAAAGACAACATAGGTCTCGCATGGGGAACCTTGGCGAACCCATTTGACGGCGCAGCCCCTATTTTATATGACGGGCTATCATTACTAATCAAATAAGGGAAAGCCGCCTCTATAACCAAATTACGCTGGCGTAAAACATCATAATCACCATCTGAAATCAAGGGAGAATTATTTTGATAATAAGCTTCGTCGTGAGTTGATATTTCTTTAGCCAAACGCCCCAGTTCGGCACTAGCCTCTTTCCCTGACATATCTGTAATTATTTTTTTAATACCGGTCATTTACCTCCACCGATCCTATAATTAGAATCTAATAAACTCACAGCAGCAGCACGGGCCGCAGCTGTAATATCAGCGCCAGATAACATACGGGCAATTTCTTCAATACGAGAATTACCAACAAGTTCTTCAACTAAAGTTATATTTCCAGTCTTATTAATAGTTTTACTAATTTGAAAATGAGTAGTACCGCGTGCTGCAACTTGAGGCGAATGGGTGACGAGCAATATTTGAGAGTGTTTAGCAAGACTACTCAAGCGCTCCCCAACGGCAGCGGCAGCGGCTCCTCCAATTCCAGAATCCACTTCATCAAAAATAACTGTCGGTATTGCATAAGCATTAGCCAATACTACTTTTAGAGCTAAAGTTATCCGAGCCAGCTCACCACCAGAAGCTACCTTCTGAATCGGACCCGTTGCAGTATTTGGGTTTGTCTTAACCTCAAAAGCTATCGATTCTACTCCAAATTCATTCCAATCATTCTCGTTTAACACTACTAACCTTGTATGAAAGCTGGCTGCTTCCAACTTTAAAGGCGCCAGTTCAATAGTTACCGCTGAATCAAGTTTAGTAATAGCAACGTTACGTTCATGAGAAAGCTTATTGGCAAAAGACCTATAAACTCCTTTAGTACGTTCAACCTCTTCAGATAAATTTTGAAGATTACTGGATCCATTCGTTAGAACAGAAACTTGCTCTAACATCTCGGATAGTAAGATTGGTAGTTTCTCGACTTCAACGTTATGCTTGCGGGCAAGAGCACGGAGCTTGAATAGTCGCTCCTCGATTTCTTCAAGTTTTTGGGGATCTAAGTCAATAACTGCCGATATTCTCTCTAACTCACTAATCGCTTCATTAGTTTCTAGCAATGCGCGGTCTAAAGACGCTACTGCGTTATCAAACTGGCTCCCCCCGGCATTTGCTATCTTAGTTACCTTTTGAAGGATGGAACGAAGCGTCGATTCTATTCCATTCCCTTGATCAAATTCTTTAAAAACTTCTTGAAGCGATCCAATCGATTTTTCAGCATTCATAAGAAAATTACGTTTACTAGCTAATTCATGCTCTTCGTTTTGTTTTGGATCTAGTAGACTTAATTCATCAATTGCGTGTTGCAGAAACTCGTGTTCCTTAGTGGTTTTTTCAATATTTGCATTAGCCTTTTCAAAATTATTTACTGCAGCAACCCAGGTCTTAAACGCTGCGGATACAGTTCCAAGCAACTCTCCATAATCGCCATAAGCATCTACTAAATTTCGATGGGTACTTGGATCTAATAACCCGTGGGCCTCTAATTGACCATGAACTTCTACTAATAAGTCTCCAATTTGACGAAGCAAAGCTACGCTCACTGCTTGATCATCTATAAAAGCTCGGGATCGTCCGTCCATAGAGACAACCCTGCGTAAAACAAAATTTTGCTCCACGCTGATGCCGTGCTTGGATAAAATTAAATTAATCCTAGATGTGTCTAAAATTTCAAACTCTGCTGTTATTATACTTTGATCCGTACCCTCTCGAATGAGGTCACTATCAGCCCTAGCACCAACAGCTAAACTTAAAGCATCTAATAAAATTGATTTGCCTGATCCGGTCTCTCCAGTAAGCACACCAAGGCCAGAGGTAAAACTCAAATCTAGGCGTTTAATGAGTAAGATATTACGAATAGAGAGGGTTCGTAGCATTAGAAGTGATTATCCCAAAGTTAGTGTTTATTAAATACTAAAATCTAGTCAAAAGGCCAGTACCATCGGCCATGTTTAGCTTTCTTCCGAATTTGTTTTTCTCCAACTAGCTCATACGAGTCAGAATACCATTCACTACCAGGGAAATTATGGCCCAGAACCAAAGCGGTTTTCTTTGCTTGTTTGATTAGACCCAAGGCTAGATAAGATTCGGTTAGTCGGTGTAATGCTTCAGGAACATGTGTAGTTGTCTGGAAATAATCAATAACTTCTTTATAGCGATTAATTGCTGCTAGATGAAAACCGTTAAATCCATAATACCGACCAATTTCCATTTCTTTACCAGCCAAATGGTCGCGCGTGAGATCTATTTTAACAGCAGCATCTTGGGAATATTTACTATTGGGAAAGCGCACCATTAGTTCTTGGAGAGCCTTTAAAGCTAGCTTGGTCATTTGCTGATCTCTACCAATATCAGAAATTTGCTCATAATAGCATAGCGCCTTAAGATAATAGGCGTAGGGAACATCTTTATTTGATGGATGAATTGAGATAAATCTGTCTAAGGCAATTATTGCTTCGTCATAACTATTATCTTCATAAAAGCTATATCCTGACATAAGCTGAGCCTTAGTTGCCCAAACGGAATATGGGTGTTGGCGATCGACTTCTGTAAATGCCGTTGCGGATTTCTTGTATTCTTTATTCTTTAGTGCTGTTAGAGCCTCATTGTAGAGTTTTTCAACCGCCTCCTCTTTATAAACTTCTTGCTCCGCTGCACAGGCAACTAAAAAAAAGAATATACCACAACCTAAAACAAATTTTATGAAAGCCATTAACGTGTACCAATTCGGATAAAGAAATGGCTAAGTTATATCATATTTCTATCACTTGTCTGCTCAAATTGAGAAAAAATAACCCGTAATACAAATGAGCACTATATTAATACAAACAAATACTATAGCGAAACAGAAATTAAATCTTTAGTTAAATTATCATTTGTTACGCCACCAGAAGTTGTTTCTTCCCCAAGATCAATATAACACCAGGCAGTTTTATCGGCAAATAAAGCTCGTAATAAACTATTCGTCAGAGCATGGCCAGAACGAATGCCTTTATAACTACCACAAATAAAACTACCTGCCGTATACAAATCCCCAACAGCATCGAGCACTTTATGACGAACAAATTCATCATTATAACGCAAACCATCTTCATTGAGAACTTTATTACCCTCTACAATCACCGCGTTATCAAGTGAGCCACCTAAGCCAAGACCAGCAGCACGCAATGTTTCAATTTCATGCATAAAGCCAAACGTACGGGCGCGAGCAACTTCTTTTTTAAAATTTCCATTGACCATATTTACACAAATAGTTTGATTGGCGATAATTTCATTGTCGAAATCTATCTCAAACGTTACTGAAAAAGTTTCACTTGGAGTTAATTCAGCCATTTTATTACCAACCTTAACACAAACTGGTTTTAAAATTTTTATAATACGCCTATATGCATCCAACTCTAATACACCAGCGCATTCAATCAAAAAGACAAAAGGCTGAGCGCTGCCATCCATCACAGGTACTTCAAGGCCATCAATATCAATATAAACGTTATCAATGCCACACCCCGCTAGCGCTGACATAAGATGTTCAATCGTACTAACTGTCACACCGTCCGCATTAGAAATTGTAGTACACATCCGTGTATCGACAACATTTTCCCAACTAGCTAGAATTTCTCTTGATCCTACTATATCAATACGGCGAAAAACGATCCCAGTATTGGCTCCAGCAGGTCGTAGTGTTAGAGAAGTTTTTTGACCCCCATGAAGCGCTATTCCAACGCAATTAATTGGGCGACGGAGGGTATTTTGCTTACTTAAGAATTTCATTCCTTCGATTGGCGACATCTGCCCAAGATCGCTAGAGATAATATCTTGGCCAATATAGTTCATACTTTCCACTTAAGCTTTCTTTGGCCCCTAATATTAAGACAGAAATGTCATGTGATAGGGATCTATGATGGTAGTTGTAGTTTGTAACAACGATAATATAAGCATTCAAATCAACTAATATTGCAAATTATTACGCGTCAATTACGTTACCTAGAACTTCAACCTCAATTTGCCTGCCGGCGCAAAAAAGCTGGGATATCAAGAACATCTTCCTGATCCCGTACTTGGGAAAGCCTATCACTAGAATCCAGGCCACCTAGTAAGCTCTGCGGATTAGGATCGATCTCCTCAGCATCACTTTCAATATCATCTTTAATGGCTTCGAGAGGTGCTTCGTTGAGAGCATTGGTTCTAGTGTTTGATTCTGAATCGATTTTGCTCTCGGCAACAGTATCCAACTCTACCTTCGTTTCAGTTTGCAAATCAGCAAAAACTTCTCTCACAATCTCTGTTTCGTCAACGACTTCAGCTTTCACAATATCTTCTATGGAAGAATTAGTTGGCGACCCTAATAATTGATCTTCTTTATCCTCAACTTTATCATCTATGCGTCTCTTGTTTCCTCGAGCAACACCAGTGACCCGCTCAAATAAACTCAACCCACTATTTTTTTGCGGTGGCTCTATAGCCTCTATCACTTTATTAGCATTTAACATATCAGCAGCTGCAAACGGGTCAACTGGCATTCCAAGTGTTGCCCCATTTGAAGGTATAGCTGGTATAAAAACATCTTCACCGCTCTTAGCTCCTGATAAGAATCTTGGAATTTCATCGTCTTCCAATAAAGAATTTTCTTGAATCAGAGCATCTTCTGTCACCTGGCCGTGAACTGCTTCTATTTTAGTTGTTTGAGGTAAAACAACATCAGCTACTGATCTAAATCCCATTTCATCCGAAAATGATTGGTCGGTTTTTTCATTTTTACCGTGTGGAATTAAAGCATTTTGCAACTTGAGTTGCATATTTTCTTCGGTCCCATCCGGCTGTTTTCCCCTCTTTATACTTTCTGGTGATACTTGAGTAATAGGGCGTACCGTGGGTTCTGGCCTAACCGCTGACATTGAATTAATCCCCGTAGCAACAACCGAAACTCTGACACGACCTTCTAGTGTTTCGTCGAAAGTTGATCCAAATATGATATTCACATCGCCTTCCACCTCATCACGGATACGGTTTGCTGCTTCATCAACTTCAAACAATGTGATATCGGTACCTGCTGTAATATTAATTAAAACCCCCTTAGCACCGCTCATCGATGTGTCATCCAACAATGGGTTGGCTATCGCCTGTTCCGCTGCCTCAGTGGCACGCCGTTCTCCTTCGGCCTCACCAGTACCCATCATCGCCTTACCCATCTCACTCATGACAGATTTAATGTCGGCAAAATCCAGATTGATAAGACCTGGCATAACCATTAAATCGGTCACACCTCTGACACCAGAATACAAAACGTCATCCGCCATTTTAAATGCATCGGCAAATGTGGTTTTTTCATTTGCAACGCGAAACAAATTTTGATTTGGTATAATTAGAAGGGTATCAACATATTGTTGCAACTCTTCTAGACCCACTTCTGCCATCTTCATTCGATTGACGCCTTCAAACTGAAATGGCTTGGTTACAACACCTACAGTCAAAATGCCACATTCTCTAGCGGCCTTTGCTATTACAGGGGCTGCACCGGTACCCGTACCTCCGCCTAAACCCGCTGTTATAAAAACCATATTTGTATCTTTTATATGGGAAATAATCTCTTCCAAGGATTCTTCAGCGGCAGCCTGTCCAATATCGGGATTTGCTCCAGCACCTAAACCTTGTGTAATATTAATTCCCATCTGAATACGGTGTTCTGATTTTGAGAGTGCCAATGCTTGCGCATCAGAGTTAGCAACTAGAAATTCAACACCCTCTAAACCTGAATGGATCATATTATTCACCGCGTTACCGCCAGCACCTCCAACACCGATTACGGTGATGCGGGGTTTTAATTCCGGCCCAATTGAGCCAGTTGGTAGCGTAAGATTGATGCTCATAATAATCTCCAAATTAAAACTTTATGTTTACTTTTACTATCTATTGGATTTTCCAACATGCAAATGACTCGTTCGCTCGATTTTCTCCACTGAGAATAAAATTTAATAACCTTATTCTAGCGGCAAAAGGTTACTTAAACGTTTTCACGCAACCATTTTCCAATTCGAGAAAAATTACTACTTGGTGCTTCTATATTTAAAGGAGAGGTTATAGACATAGCTTCACGCTCTTTAAGCATAAATTGAATAAGGCCAACAGGGGCAGAAAACGAAGGGCCACTAACGGATTCGGCCAATCCTTTAACATAATATGGTTGCCCTAACCGAACCTGTTTATCCATCATTTCAGCAGCTAATTCTTGTACACCAGTTAATTGGCTACCACCACCCGTCAACACAACTCTTCTAGCTCCCGCTTTTTCAAAGCCAGTTGGTTCAAGTTTTTCGCGAACCAACTCATATATTTCCTCTATTCTTGGGCGAATAATACCAACTAACATTGATCTTGGGATTTGATTCTCGCCATCATCTGCTTCACCAACCAATGGAACTTTAATCACTTCTTGGTCATCAGAGGCCGATGGAATCGCGCTACCATAAAGCGTTTTCATGCGTTCAGCATAAGCCAATGGTGTAGAAAGACCACGAGCGATATCATTCGTTACATGGTTTCCACCTAATGGAACAGAGTCTGTGTAAACAACTTCCCCATCAAAAAAAACTGAAATATCAGTTGTGCCACCGCCCATATCAATACAAATTGCCCCTAATTCCCTCTCATCTTCGACAAGACAGGATAAACCGGCTGCATAAGAACCTACGACCTGGCGATTAACATCTAAGTGACAGCGATTAACGCAAGCAGTGATGTTACGAAGGGCTCCAGCAGAAGCAGTAATTACATGCATATTAACGCCCAGCTTATCTCCAAACATTCCACGAGGATCCTTAACACCTGGATTTCCATCAATACTATAAGTTACCGGTAGCGTATGAATAATATCCCGATTATCATCTTGCTGGCTATAAAGCCATGTGGGATCGAGTGCGCGTTTGAGATCCGTATTGGTGATTTCATGACCAGAAATAGCAATATCGAACGAAATTAACTTTGATTCTGGAACTGATCCTGAAAGACATAATACAACATCACGGACGTTTTCTCCTGCCATGTGCTCAGCGGCCTCAACCGTGGCCCGAATGCTATCTTCTACAGCCACCATATCAATAATATTTCCATTTTTGATACCTCTTGAAACTTGATGACCAACGCCAATTACTTCTGCAGCCCCATTGTCTAGGGGTCGAGCAATAAAACAGGCAATTTTTGTCGTGCCAATATCAAGGGCTGTAATAAGGCCACTACGGATAATCGACTTAGTATCCAATTTTTTCATTATTTTTCGATTTCTATGTTTCTTTATCGCTAAATGGAATAGTATCCGTATTCGGGCGCAAATAGCGTTTGAAAGTTTTATGGGTTCTATCTTTAAATTTTAATTGGATCTCTGGTAGTTTTTTTATTCCATTTTTAACAACATTATTATCTCCTTGCTTAATGACCACACGGTCAGCCAATCTTAAATCGATAGTTTTTAAATCATTAAACAACAAACCATGATTTTTATAAAGCTTAGCAAGATGGGTCCAAGCTTCACTAGCACCTTTCTCCGGCAACAAAACCTCTGTTTGACCATTTAAATGGAGATTCCAGCGTCGACCACCTACCCTAACTGCTGCCGTAATCTGATTTTCTAATTGTGGCTCCCTTGCCAGCACTTTGAAAAGACCCCCAGCCTTAGTTGGAGCGTCATCTCCAATTATTATGATTAGATTAGCATAAGCACTAACATCGCCAAGCGGTATAACCCCTCCCTTTTTATCAATAAGAGAAAAAATTCCATTACGCTGCCATAACGCCAATGGCCGACGCTCTATAAGATAGAGATGAACAACGTCGGGAAGATGTCTTTCAACAATAGCTTTTTGCACCCAAGGAAGAGCCTCTACACGAATACGTGCTAATTCAGGATTGAATGCTAGTATATGTGTACCACGTTTTAACTGTAAGGCTTTGAGAATATCTTGACGAGACGTTTCAACACGTCCCTTAACCAAGATTTTGCGTACCACGAAGCCTTTTTCAGCAACACTTAATATAAAAGACGACTTCACACTTTCTGCTGTCTTAAACAGCCAATCGTCATGCCATACCCACCAAACACCAGAACTAATACTACCAGAAATAAAAATAATAAAACTCATGGCAAATACAGAGTGCTGCCAGAACGACTTTACTCTCCGCCGTGGCTGACCTCTTCGTTTCTTTTTATCAGATTTTTTAATCCTAATCATTAAATATTACCATTAAGAATCGCAAGTTGCATTCTCCACAAGCCATATTACCAGTTCGTTAAAAGATATATTTAAATAGGCCGCTTGTTCCGGCACTAATGAAGTTGGCGTCATACCAGGCTGGGTATTAATCTCTAAAACATAAAGATTTTTACCGTCATAACGAATGTCTACTCGTGAAAGCCCTCTACATTCAAGGCTTTCATGGGCTAAAAGAGAAACCCGTAAAGCCTCTTTATAAATGGATTCTGGTATATCCGCGGGTATAATATGAGTAGAACCTCCATCAATATATTTTGCATCATAATCATAAAAACTACGCCCTGTTCTCACTTCAGTAACGGCAAGAGGTCTGTCCCCCATAACAGTTACTGTAAGCTCTCGCCCAGGAATAAACCTTTCAACCATCACCTTATCACCAAAGGCCCATTCTCCTTTCTTTAGTTTGAAGGAATCGTTTTCTTGTACAATCAACACGCCAACACTTGAACCCTCATTCAAAGGTTTCAGGACATAAGGCCGTGACATAACGTTACCATCTAGAAGTTCGTCATAGGTGACTATATGATGCTCAGCAACTTTGATTCCAGCAGCAGCCATAATTGACTTTGCAACAGGCTTATTGAACGCCATAGCGGATGCCAGAACACCCGAGTGGGTGTAGCGGATATCTAAATAATTCAATAATCCCTGAATACACCCGTCTTCGCCGTAGCGCCCATGTAATGCATTAAAAACAACATCTGGCTTAGGGTTCAAACTATTCAAAAGGCCTAATAAATTTTCTCCTACATCGATTGATTTAACGCGATAACCAGATTCAATTAGAGCCTTTTCAACAGCTAGCCCTGTTACAAGTGAGACCTCTCGCTCATTCGATCTACCACCTAGCAACACTGCTACATAAGGGCTCATGCACTTAATTCCCGCGAGATATTCTGAACTCCAACACCCAAACGCTGAATTTCCCAATCCAACTTTACACCGCAGCCCTCAAAAACACGACGCCGAACCTCTTCACCAAGCCCTTCAAGATCAGCAGAACTGGCAGAACCTGTATTTATAAGAAAATTACAGTGTTTTTCAGAAACAACAGCCCCTCCTCGCATTAGACCCCTGCAGCCAGCCGCATCAATAAGTTCCCAAGCTTTGTGACCAGGAGGATTAACAAAGGTACTACCACCAGTCGGCATTTTAACTGGTTGGGTGAATTCACGCTCTTCTCGGATAACTGTCATACGCTCAGCTATTTTAATACCTGCCGCTGGTATGCCTTTAAAATGCCCACCAATATATATCAAATCTTTCTTAAGGTCTGAGTGGCGGTAACTATACTTCAACTCAGAAACCGATAAATCTATCAAATTTCCTTTTTTATCAAGCGCTATTACACGCTGTAAAATATCTTTAATTTCAAATCCATAAGCACCCGCATTCATCCTGATAGACCCCCCAACTGTACCGGGAATTCCACATAAAAATTCAAACCCTGAAAGCTCAGAATTGCGCGCAAAATTGGCAAGTCTGAGATTAGATAAACCGCCACCTGCTATAATTTCCATTCCACTTATAGAAACCTCTTCAAATAACTTACCAAGACGGATAACCACGCCCGGAATTCCACCGTCCCGCACCATCAGGTTAGACCCAATCCCAATCATCGTCACAGGCACTAAATCTGGTTTATGCTGAAGGAACGCTATTAAATCATCAAGGTCGGCAGGCCAAAACATTACTTCCGCAGGTCCACCAACTCTAAACCATGTTGATTTTGAGAGGCTCACATTTGCTTCAATACGCCCTCGCGATAATGGCAACTGCCCGATCAGGTCATCACTGAATTTAGAGATCTTCATAACTACTGACCCTTCGCAATACTATTACGCAAATGGGTTAAATTAGAGGGTAAATCATTTGCCCAAACGGTAATATTCCCAGCTCCGAGACAAACAACAATATCCCCTGAATCCATATGTTCAAAAACAATAGAAGCTAAATCATCTGGATGTTGTAAAGGGATCACAACCCGGTGACCATGGGATCTCAGACCTTCAATTAGGCTCACTTGAGTAACGCCTTCAATAGCTATTTCTCCTGCAGCATAAATATCTGCGACTACAACAATATCGGCATCATTAAAACATGTACAAAAATCTTCAAATAAATCTCGCAATCGCGTATATCGGTGTGGTTGCACGACAGCCATCACACGCCCACCAGGTGTAGTCACTCTAGCAGCGTTTACTACGGCCGCAATTTCCACTGGATGATGTCCATAATCATCAATAATAGTGATGCCATCCACCACCCCGGTTTCAGTAAATCTTCGCTTTACACCAGTAAAATTTTTTAAGCCTTTGCGGATTAAATTATCAGTTAAGCCTAACTCAATTGCGATAGAAATCGCGGCCGCTGAATTTAAAATATTATGTTTACCTACCATTGGCAAAAAAAAGTTTATTAATAACTCGTTCGTCACCTGATTTGCGGTCCTTTATTATAATCCCAAAACTTGATCCTGCGACGGTAAAGTTAATATTAACCACACGAACATCGGCTTGTGGGGTCACCCCATAAGTAATAATTCTTCGATCAGAAACCCGTGGTATAATTGTTTGGACGCCAGCGTCATCTATACAAAGCACGGCAAACCCGTAAAATGGGATTTTTTCAATAAAAGAAATAAACGCATCTTTCAACAATTCAAAAGAACCAAAGTGATCCATATGTTCCTTATCAATATTTGTTACAACAGCAATTGTTGAAGGAAGCTTAACAAAAGTACCATCGGACTCATCGGCTTCGGCTACCATCCATTCACTACTGCCAAGACGAGCATTTGTACCCCAAGCATTTATAATTCCGCCATTAATAACTGTAGGATCCATGTCAGCTACTTCTAAAAGGGCGGCAACCAAAGATGTTGTTGTTGTTTTACCATGTGTCCCGCCAACAGCAATCGCCCACTTAAATCGCATTAGCTCACCTAACATCTCAGCGCGCCGCACCACTGGCGTAAGACGCTTTCGTGCCTCATCTAATTCTGGATTACCTGCTTTTATAGCCGAAGAAATCACAACAACAGCCGCTGCTCCCAGGTTTTTTTCAGAATGTCCAATTAATACATTTACGCCAAGGCCGCGGAGTCTATTTATATTATTGTTCACCGCTAGGTCACTGCCCTGCACCACATAGCCAAGATTATGTAACACCTCAGCTATACCACTCATACCGATACCACCAATACCTACAAAATGAAGGATGGCACCCGGGTCAATTGGTAAGCCTCTCATACGCTTTTTCCATAATCGGTAATAAAATTACTGGGCATTATATCAATTATTATATCGGCAAGCTTACTAGCTGCATTTGGGATACCTGCCGCTTTTGCCGCCGCGCCAGCATTCTCTAATATTTTTGGAACAGACAACAATGATTCTAAACGATCAGCTAGTATATTATCAGTAAAATTATGCTCCGGAATAAGCCATCCGCCACCAATTTTATCCACCGCGTATGCATTCTGTGATTGATGATCATCAACCGCGTGTGTGTAAGGTACCAAAATTGCGGGACGACCAATTGTTGTCAACTCTGCGATTGTCGACGCCCCTGCCCTACAAATCACTAAATGAGCGCATGCAATCCGATTAGGTATGTCGTTAAAAAAACTAGAAATATTAGCATTAATACCAAAAGATTTATAAACCAATTTAGTTTCTGCAACATCTTCAGGGCGGCATTGCTGCGTAACTTTTATGCGACGCCTTAAAGGCCCATTGATCTTCTTCAAAGCATTAGGGACGACTGTACTAAATATACTAGCACCCTGACTTCCCCCAAATATTATAAGATTTATTTCCCCGCCAGGTTCAATATTTGGATACGGTTGGTCCCGCAAATATACAACGGGAGGACGAACGGGCATACCCGTCACGACAGTATTTGATTTTAAGGCCTTGGGAATAGCAGATACCGTCTCAAAGGATGTCGCTATTTTTTCTACTCGCCCTGCTAACAACTGATTTGCTCGGCCTAAAACAGCGTTCTGTTCGTGAATCACCACTTTTTTACCTGAATAAGTTGCCGCTAACATTGTCGGAACTGATGAATACCCACCAAATCCAACGACAACTACTGGTTTTAAACGCCGTAATAAAAACCAAGCTTGAAGAGTACCAATAAGGATCTCTATTATACTTATTATTCGGAAAGTTATTTTTTTTCCGGCGATGCCGCCCGCCCAAACTCTATAAGTATCAAGTTCTGCTAATTTACCATTCAAGTTATTTCCCCGGCGATCTGTTATCAACACCAAGTAAAAACCTCGTTCTATTAATTCAACAGCCAGTGCCTCAGCCGGAAAAACATGCCCACCTGTGCCACCCGCTGCTAAAATTACAAGGGGTCTATTTTTTTTATTCGTCATAAATTAACCTTCCCCCCATATCTTTACCACCAAGGTCGCGCCAGGTACTCCTTTGACCAGGTCTCTCTCGAGTAAGCGCCAAAACCATGCCAAGGCCAATTGCCGAAGCCACCATTGATGAACCACCATAGGACATTAATGGTAGAGTCATTCCTTTAGTGGGCATAAGATTGAGTGTCGAAGCCATATTTATTATAGCTTGTAAGGCAAACTGTACTAATAAACCAACAACAGCTAATTGAACAAATAAATCAATCTCTTTAAAAGCCCTTATAAACCCGCGTAAGACGATAAAAAGAAAAAGACTAACTATAAACAAGGTCATAACCAGTCCGAATTCCTCACCAGCCACGGCAAATATAAAATCAGCATGTGCGTCAGGCAAAATTTCTTTGACATGTCCCTCTCCCGGCCCTCTGCCAAAAATTCCACCATTACGAAAAGCTTCAAGAGAACGCGCCACTTGAAAAGCCTCGCTGCCAGCCGGATCAAAGAACCGATCAATCCTACTTTGCACATGAGTAAAATTAAAGTAGGCCGTAAAACCACCGGCAATAAAAATTAAACCAATTACCAAAACCAAGAGCATTGGTAGGCCAGCCAGAAAAAATTGTACGCCCCAAACGACGCTAATCAAAATAGTCATTCCCACATCTGGTTGCATTAATAGCAGTGCTACTACAACTAAATATAACCCTACGGACACCAAATAACCTGGGAAATTTTCTTTTAAACGCCAGGCTGCGAACATCCATGCAGAAACAATTATAAAACTTGGTTTTACAAACTCGGAAGGCTGAATCGAAACCCCGCCTAACTTTATCCATCGTATTGCACCTTTAACCTCAGCACCATTCAGCAAAGTAAAACCCAATAAACAAACAGATAAACCAAAACAAATGACTGCTAATTGTCGGACACCTCTCCGATCCAAAAGCGACACCCCGAACATCACGATTAAAGAAATTGGTATAATCATAAAGTGGCGCCGGGCAAAAAAGAATGTGTCTAAATCATAATGTTTTGCTACCGCCGGGCTTGCTGCTAACGCCAAAATTGCGCCGCAAGCAATAATTGATATTATAGCAGTAATCATCCAACGATCGATGCTCCACCACCACCTACCAAAGATACTATCATCGGTGCGGGAAAACGTGGTTCTCATAGCGGAAAATTTCTTAAATTATTAACAATAGATCGAAAAGCATCGCCTCTTGCTTCGAAATCCTTAAATTGATCAAAAGACGCACAAGCAGGTGATAATAAAACTGTATTGGAATTAGTTGAATTTGCTTTGCGGTAAGCTTCATGAATAGCTGTTTCCAGATCACCACAACGACTAACTGGAATAAATGGACCCAATAAATTTTCTAACCGTTCAGAATCATGGCCAATTAGATATGCATGTGCTACCTTCATAATAACATCATGCAGGGATCCCAAGTTTTCTTCTTTAAATTGTCCGCCTAAAATCCAATGTATATTGTCATAACAATCAAGCGCTTTAGCAGCCGCATCTGAATTGGTAGCCTTACTATCATTAATAAATGAAATTCCATCGATATTGCGAACTACTTCTTGACGATGCGGGAGACCGCCAAACGTGTTAAGCGCTTCTATGATTATATCCGGCTCAATACCGACATTACTAGCGGCTGCGTATGCGGCAGCTG
>CAJQSN010000017.1 GCA_905614355.1 uncultured Rhodospirillales bacterium
GCGGCCAACCAAGTGAAGTCTTGGTATTTAAAGCGAACGCCCGGTTCGCCGAGCAACTGACCCATCGGTTGGAAATTACCGAACAGGAAAATAGAGCCATCTTTCCGAGCTTTCGCAGCCATAAAATTCTGCGCCTTGAGACTGCCGCCACCAGGCATATTCTTAACAATGATTTTTGGGTTACCTGGTATATTTTTCCCAAGATGCCTCTGATATAATCTCGCTTGGACGTCTGTCCCACCACCAGCGGGAAAACCTACAAGAATGGTAATCGTCTTACCTTTATAATAGTCTTCCGCAAATACCGCCACGGAAGATGCAAGGCCCATAATTAAGGCCGACGAAATGAATAAGAGTTTGAATTTGAAGTTTTTGGTCCACATTTTACATCTCCCTTGAAAACAAAATAAAAAATCTAATATTAAGCGATAGAACTACTCAAGCAGTCACTCGCTCCCAATTTCAGTGCCTAGGTAGATATTCTATAAAAAAACTTGATAGGCCCCTAGATAGAAACTTACTCTTAACCATGCCATTTAAGTAGCACTAATGTCCAGTACTTGAACTTATTGTAGGCCCAGTCTGAGTAAAATCAACGTTAAAATGCTTGCAGGCTTTTTATAGTCCTTCTTAATAAAGAACCACAATCCATTCGGTTATTTCAAAATATATTATAAACTCAGGTATTGTCACGTTAAGTAGATGATGGCGATAGTGGCATTCAGTGTATGTCAGCAATACTGAAACCATCGTATTTCCAACACCACCTTACACCACATCATTCAACATACGGTGTTTATTTATACTCGATTTACATTGAGTTAAAGAGACATCCGAAATCTTTTAACTGAACGAGGATTGGATATTTCCTATGAGATAGTTCATCGGTTGCTCCAGAATTTTAGGTAGTCGATTACGTACAATCTAAGGAAATCACGACCCATCCCAAGCAACTATTTGTATCTCAATAAAACTTATAATTATAATCACAAAAGAAACATTGATTACGGTGTGTGGTAAATAATGAAGTAGAAGGTCTCCGACTTTTGGTCCAGCCAAAACATAACGCTAGGGATGCGTTAAGGTTGATCCATCACCTCTTTAAATAAACCGGATTAGTCCTCCAACCAGGATAGTAACTGGCCGGCATAAGTAGCATTATATGTCTTTTAGAGGGACCGCTTTTAAAGCTAAGAAATTGACAAAACGTCCGCCAATAATCGCGCATAGAACTCGCATCAACCGATTCAACGAAGAGTTCCAACAAATTCACACCTCAAGCAAAAAAATCTCCTGACCTCAGCCATCAAACATAAAAATTAGAACCAATTAACGAGCTATTAGATTTGGAATAAGCAGTGTTATTGATGGCACAAAAACAAGAAGCGCAGCGACTGCCATAGCCATCAAGATAAACGGCAATACCGATGTAATGACTTCACCCATAGTTGTCCCCGACGGGGCAACGCCCTTAGCAACAAAGAGTAAAAGTCCAAAAGGTGGGGTGGCGAGACTAATTTCCAACATCATCAATGCCAACACACCAAACCAAACTTGGGTTTGTTGCAAATCACCTATACCAAAATCAACAGACTCAATAATCCGCATAAAGATCGGCATAGTAATCATCATCATGCTGACTTGATCCATAAAGCACCCGAGAAAAAGTAAGATAGCCATCATCACAATAATAATAGTTAGTGGCGCTAGTTCTGCTGCCTCTACTAAACCGACAAGACCTTCCGACGCCTGAGAAAATGCTAGAATTTGGGAAAAGGTAATGGAGCCGCATATAATGAACATAGTCATAACAGTAAACCGCAGGGTCTGCCTAACCGAAACCAGGAAAACCTCACGACTCAGCATGCCATAGGCTGCAACCGCAATTAATGAGGCAACAGTTCCAAGAGCAGCTGACTCAGTTGGTGTAGCAATACCGGCAACGATACTACCAACAACTACGATAAAAATAACAAGTAACGGCAGAACATATTTAACCAACGGTGACAATCGTTCGCGCCAAGTCAAATCTGAGACATCGTAAGCTGGCGCAATAGTAGGATCGAGCGTACAGCGAATAATAATATAAGAAAAAAATAAAAATGCTAGAATTAAAGCTGGGATAATCGAGGCTACCAATAAATCAGCTATTGGAATACGAGCCACACTGCCAAGTAGTACTGCCAAAGCCGATGGCGGGATCAGCATAGCCAAACCACCAACAGCAACGATGGGGCCGATAGAAATTTCTGGCTTATAACCACGCTTGTACATTTCAGGTAAAAGAGTACTGCCAAGCATAGCAGTATTAGCAATGGTCGAACCCGATAACGAGGAAAAGGTAGTTCCACCAATAACAGCCACCAATGATAAACGCCCTGGCACTTTTGCAATCAGCTTATCAATTGCGTCAATCGCGCGCCCTGCCACACCCGAATGAAACATAATTTCACCCATGAAGATAAATAATGGAATTGGTAACAATGCAAAATTTTGCACGGAATCTATGGCGTTACGCATTAATTGAAACAACCCTTTTTCGCCACCCATAAATATAAAAGCACCGATAATGTTAACAGCGAAAAAGGCGAAAACAACTGGCATACCTAGCAGCATAAAAACCACCAAACCGCCAATTAATAATAGTAAAATCCAATACCATTCCATAATAATTAAAATCCGTTCGACTGTTCGTCACGGTTAGAAGAAGGGATAATAACTAATCGAACGAACATGATCATCAAAATTAGAAATATAGGTGGCGCAATAATTAATATCCACCATTCAGGAAAAACAAAGGTTTCATGAACCATCGTTCCATTAATGAACGACCTCCACGAAACACCAATTGAAATAACAAACAGAATCAAGCAAACAAGTCCACCAATAGCATTCGCCACTCGTGCCATATATATTTGATTGCAAGGACTAAGCCTAGCAACCAAAATATCGACAGTTATATGCCCTTCCTCACGCAATACCCAAGGAGCCCCTAAAAAGGTAATAAAAAAGAGCGAATATTCTGCCACATCGAAAGACCAAGGCATGGGGAACAAAAGGAAATTACGTGACGTGATATCTGCCACTATTAAAACAACTAAACCACATATTAAAATACCCGCAGTAGCCGCGCATACATTTATAATACGATTTAGGAGACCAGATTGGTGTTTTAAATTAGAGATTTTGGACATAAAAAATATGGGGTGCACCATCGGTGCACCCCAAACCCTGGGTCATTCTACTTACTCAATAACGGCCTAATTTTTTTGATAAAAGCAGGGTTAGCTTTTGACAACTCAGCCCAGTACAACGCCTCTGCCTTCTTTGAAAAACCAGCCCCCATATCGACATATTTAATGCCTGCATCGTCTTGAGGTTTTGTCTGGTTAATAGCCTCAGCAGCACGCCATGATGGCCACTGACCTTCCAACCATATTGCTTGATCCATCATACACTTGCGCCCGGCGCTAGACATACCATTATACTTATCTTGGTTAGCGATGATGTTTACAGTAGCACTAAAAAATCCAGGACCGTGACGGTATTTAGTGTATTTATCCCACCCAAAATCCTTAATTCCCCAGAGCGGCCAACCATAACCGTCAACCGTTTTACGTTCTAGGGCAGTACGGATTTGTGGTGCCGACATACGCACAGGCTGTGCACCAAGAAATTTAAAAAAACCATCATAAATCGCTACTGATCGCAATCGAAAGCCTTCAAAGCGTTTATTAACTGCAGGCTTATTGGTGTAGATGTAAAAATTTACACCATTCAAAATATTGGTAAGATAAATGGCATTCATTTTTTTCTTATGCAATTCATTAACCATTGCCCAGGCGCCATTTTTACGTTGATCGGCCGTTTCATTTTTTGCCAATATAGTTACATCAGCTTCAGGCATTACACCTTTATAATAATTAGGGGGACCGTAATGCAAATCAATAACACCATTTTTCAAAGCATTCCATTGCTCTAATGATTTAATAGCAGCCGGACCAACCATGCTGATATTAAAATGTCCCGAACATTGTTTATTGGTGTGATTGACCCAATCTTTAAAATACTTCACATAGACCCCACCCGGAAGAAAGTAAGCAGCCTTTAATTTAACAGCGGCAGTGTGTCCGGTTTGAGCTGAAACAGCCATAAACCCGAGTGCCATCGCCAAGATTGTAAGTGTCTTCACCTTCATAATTGTCTCCTATTCATTGTTTAAATGCACTCCCTTTCACATAATACAAAATGAGCCTATTTTGTTTATTACATTCAGAAAGCGAACTAGGCTTATTTTAGCGAACCTTTAGGTTACCCTACCTAATTCTTTGTCAATATCGTTTTGTCTGACTCACGCGCAAGAAGCGCAACTATCGTTTCTATCTTTTTATTTTTTGACTTTCCCCATCCCCCAATATTTAAAATCATTGATAAAGTTAAAGCTTTAATTTTTAAACATTTCCCCTACTTTATGCAAACTTCCTCTCGAATGTAAAGCTTGGAGAACATGCGCTGGCGTAAATGGCTGCTTCCAAACCTGTGCTCCAAGCGGTCGAAGCGCATCATTAACTCCACACCAAATGGTTGCTGGCGCTCCCAGAGTACCAGCCTCTCCAGCCCCCTTAGCACCAAGTCCCGTTCCAGAGGCCTTATTTTCAATATGAATAACATGGATATCCGGCATTTCTGAAGCCAGTGGCACAGCATAATCTGCCAACGACGCGGTAAGTAGTTGCCCGGCCTCGTTATAAATACAATGTTCATATAAAGCAGCGCCCAACCCTTGAACAATTCCGCCACGCAATTGTTCGTCTACCAGCATAGGGTTCACAATTGTACCACAATCCTCGGCAACCCAGTGCTCAAGTAATTTTATTCCACCAGTACCAATGTCTACTTCTAGATAACTGGCCTGAATGCCATTCGCAATGAAATAAGGAAATTCACGAGGGACAAAATGACGAATAACATTCATTTCAAAATCCACGTCCGGCGGCAGAGTGTTTTGACGAAAGTGAACAATTTCTGACAATTCGGATAGATCCATTTTAAATTTGGCCCCATCAAATATTTTGCCACTTACAAGGGTTAAATTTTCAGATGATCCCTGAATTATTGCTGCCGCTGCCGATAATATTTTACCACGTAAATCAATGGCAGCCAGTCGCGCAGCCTCTCCACCTATAGCCAAGCCACGCGATGCCCAGGATCCCCCGCCATATGGTGTTGAACCACCGTCACCCGCTTTGACTGTTATATCATCAAAGCCAACACCGAGTGTTTCGGCAATGACTTGTTGGATCCCAGTCAGCGTCCCCTGCCCCTGATCTGTGGCACTTGTAGAACATCTAACCAAACCGGTTGGATCAAGTCGCAAGGCGCAGCCTTCTTGTGCACTAACGCGCACTCCAGCTGGACCATATAAGCCTGCGCCAACAGCCGTTTGCTCAACAAATGTAGCCAGACCAATGCCCCTATACACACCGCGCTGTTGCGCCTCTTTCTGGTCTCGACGCAAACTTTCATAATTCATTTTGGCCAGCAATTCTGTCAGGCACTCATTAAGGGATACATTTACGAATTCCAAGCCGCCTGCAGCTTTTAAGGGCATATCATCTGAATTTAAATTATTTCGCCTTCTAATTTCCGCAGGATCAATATTCAGTTTCGCCGCTGCAATATCTATGAGTTGCTCAATGATAGAACAGCCAATGGGTTGTCCTACCGCTCGATAAGCACCGCAGGGTGTCTTGTTTTGGTACACAATTCTAACCCGGCCTTTAAAAGCCGGTAAACGATAAGGCGCACCGGTAAATTGGACAGCTTGAATACCGTCACCAACGCTGGTACGAGGATAAATCGAATAAGCACCGATTGCCGACAATATATCGACCTCAACGCCAAGGATTATTCCTTGACCTGAAACAGCAAGGCGCCCACTCGCAGTCATCTCCCGAGAATGAATATCAGAGGAAAAAGATTCTTGACGGTCGACAATATATTTTACTGGGCGCCCTAATAAAACACTGGCAGCCACAGCTGTCATTTCATCAGGATAGGCGTGAAGTTTGATGCCAAATGCGCCACCAACATCTTTAGCAATAACTCGAACGTGATGTTCTGGCAACCCGAGGTGGCGCGCATATACATCCTGCATTTGATATGGTGTTTGATGCGATTGATAAACGATGAGCTGACGTCCTGTAGGCTCAAAATCAGCAACAACAGAGCGACTTTCCAGGGCGACACCGGCTTGACGACCAAACTCAAACGCGTGTTCGACAACAACTTCTGCCTCTGCAAAGGCTAATTTAGTATTTCCTTCTTCAATAGGCATTGTCATAGCAAGATTCGTTTTAAGGTCCCGATGAACGATCGGCGTGCCCACTGTCAGGGCTGCCACCGGATCAACTACGGCTGGCAGTTCCTCCCACTCAACTTTCACTAGTTCAGCCGCATCTTCTGCCAATGCTCGGCTTTCGGCAAGGACAGCGCAAACACCCTCCCCTTGCCAAGCCACTTCCTCAAGCGCCAAAGCATATTGACGTGGCGATATCATGTTCGGAAGAAATTCTATTTCTGCAATAAAAGGCGAACAAATTTCCACAAGATCATGGCCCGTGACAACCCTTACTACACCCTCAGCTTTATTGGCATCTGTGGTATCGATAGACTTAATCAAGGCGTGAGCATATGGTGAGCGCACCAAAGCCATGTGCACCATACGGGGCAGCACAATATCATCAGTAAAGGTGCCTCTTCCCGCTGCCAAACGTAAAGCATCTGGACGAGGAAACGAGACACCAATAATTTTCTCAGGCTCAGTCATATTCTCACTTTTTCTTCATATTTTCGATGAGTACCATTTCAATAGCATCAATGATGGCCTGGTAACCAGTGCAACGACAAATATTACCTGATAGTTCGTTACGTATTTCCTGGCGGCTAAAACATCTGTCCTCCGCTACTATTTCCGCGGCCGTCAACAATATACCTGGTGTGCAAAACCCACACTGAAGGGCATTGCGCGCAACAAATTCTGTCATCAGCTCATTGAGATCCCCAGATTCGACAAGGCCTTCGATAGTTTCAATTTCCGCCCCATCTGACTGAGATGCGAGCATTAGGCAACCTCGTACGACGCGACCATTTACTCGCACAGAGCAAGCGCCGCAAACGCCATGTTCACAACCAATATGGCTTCCAGTAAGGCCGAGATCGGAACGTAAGAAATCAGTTAGATGTTGGCGTGGGTCCACCAGTTTATTCACAACAATACCATTAACAATCAGTTTGATAGAAAGCATTTCAGTCATAAGGCTGTGCTGCTAAAAGATCGTTCAAGCTCCGTTCTACCAAAGCATGAGCTTGAATGAGTTTTATTTCAGCATCTCCTTCCAAATCAGACATTGGATCTAAATCTTTAACAACCGCTGCTGCAAATTCTGCTACATCTTGGGGAACCAAAGTTCTCGATGCAACAACTTCTGAAATCCTGGGTCGCGCCTCGCAACCAAACACTACCAATCTCAGCCCATCAAGTCCTTCAGATCTACGCTGGGCGGTAGCCGCTACGCCGACCAACGCAAAATCACCGTGACGGCGGCTCAGTTCATGAAAAGCCCAAGCATGGTTGGATCCTTGAGTGGGCAATTCAATTGAAGTAAGAATTTCATCGGATCGCCTATCCGTGGACATTACACCAAGGAAAAAGTCCGTGGCTTTAACCCGCCGTGCCCCGCCATGGGATTGCAAAATCAATGTTGCATCTAACGCTACGGCACAAGCAGGCATTTCAGCAGCTGGGTCTGCGTGAGCTAAACTGCCGCCAAAAGTTCCGCGATTACGTATACCCCGGTGGGCTACCTGCTTGATTGCACACCCGATTAGAGGCAATGTTTCCGCTACTAGCTCTGCGTTCGCTACTTCCACATGGCGCGTCATAGCACCTACGTGCAGTTTCTGATTACTGAGCACAATACCACTTAATTCATAAATAGGGTTTATATCAACAAGCACAGCTGGTTGAGCTAAACGCATATTTAACATTGGCATGAGACTTTGCCCTCCCGCCAAAATAACAGCTTCATCACCATATTCAGCAAAAGCCGCGTACACGTCATCCATACTTTCTGCACGTAAATATTTGAACGTCGGGGCCTTCATTCATCCTCACTTGTTTAATTAACGGAGATTGCTTCAGACCAAGAGCCAGGCCATCATTCAGAACCAGTCATGACATAATACAATTCATCTTAACATTATTTCTGATTTTCCTAACCAGACGCGTAGAAGAGTAGGTAGCTTATTAATCCGAGTCTAGTTTTTTTTATAGCCTGAAAAATATTAAATTTTATGCGAGGGCTGGAGTTGCCCTAAAGGACTGATATACTGTTTAGGGGCTCAACAGGAGAAAAATATGAATAAACTTCGCCATATTGCTATGCAAGTACCAGATTTAGAAAAAGCATCACAATTCTATGAAAGTGCCTTTGGAATGGAACGTGTGGGGGAAGCTGAATCTCCTATAGGAAATGCCATTAGTCTATCCGACGGAGTAATGAACTTAACCCTGCTTAACTTCCCTGATGGGAAAGGGGGCATGATTAATGGCAAAGAGTGGTCCGGTCTTCATCATATAGGATTTGTAGTTGACGATAAAGAAGCAGTCGCCAAGAAAGTAGAAGAAGCTGGCGGTGAATATTTTATGGAGTTGCCCGCGTATCCCGGGGTTGATGCCGAGTCCAAGTATAAAGATGTTAACGGTTTGGTTTTTGATCTTTCAGAACATGACTGGAAGCTCTAAAGGAAATACCTATGAGAATAATTTCCGTCGACGAGCGCACAATCCCTCTTGGGAGTAAAACAAAAAACGCAGCTATATCATTCCAGGCCATGACTGCTAGTGCGGTAGTCATCGAAATAGAAACTAGCCGAGGCCGATTTAAGGGCTTGGGGTTTTCATCCTATGGCCGCTATGGCCACGGGGGCCTATTACGAGAACGCTTCATCCCACGCCTAACAAATATAACTGATAAAATTTCTGGTGAGACTAGCGTCCAACTAATGGCACAAGTTTGGGACGTTCTCATGACCGATGAAAAAGAAGGTGGTCACGGCGAACGATCTGGCGCGGTCGGGGTATTAGAAACCGCCTTATGGGATGCTCTCGCCAAATCTGAGGATCTACCTTTATGGGCGTTATTGGAACGAGACGCTGGGCATAGCGATGACAGTCAACTGCCTCCAGGAAAGACTGCCATTTACGCAAGCGGTGGCCACTATCGTTCTAGCTCCTCAGATGCTGCAGAGCTGGCAGATGAGGCTAAACGCGGGCTGGAAGCCGGCTATGGATGGTTCAAACTTAAAGTCGGCGGGGCAAGCCAGTTTATTGACTTATCCCGTATAGAGTCCGCCGTCAAAGCTGCTGGAGATTCAAGTCTTATCGCAGTCGATGCAAATTGCGCCTATGGTGGGGAAAATGGAACAGCACAACTTATTGAACTTGATCAAATCGGGCTTCGGTGGATAGAGGAACCTGTTAATCCACTGGACTACCCAGGTCTTGCAGATTGTTGCCAATCCCTTAAAACCCCAATTGCGACGGGTGAAAATATTTTCTCTCAGGCAGATAGTAAAAACTTACTACACTATGGTGAACTTCGCCCTGGATTAGATAATTTACAAATGGACTTTGTTCTAGCGTATGGCCTGACTGAATATTTACGAATAATTAAAGATGCTGAGGCATTTGGTTGGTCGCGTAGGGACTTCCTACCACATGCAGGACATCAAGTTGCGCTCCATGCAGCAGCGGGACTGGGTCTAGGCGGACACGAGACGGCTGTCGTTCCCGGAGGGCCCTTTAGTAGTGTTTCAGATGATACTACGGTAGAAAATGGAATCGCAAATCTTGGTGATACACCCGGTACTGGAATAGAGAATAAGCCAACACTCTTCAAACTATTCGCTAACCTTCTTTAAAGAGGGATTGAAATAGCGGAGAATACTCCACCAGCCTGGATCAGATCTACCCGCTTTAGTTTGATCTTAAAGCCGTCCACACTGCGTCTAAGATGATGGGTAACAGCGCCGCTGAGGCTAGTTTCCAAATTATCTCGGACCTGGGTCATGATGAGTTTAGAATTTGCCACCACCAGGCCATCTTGCTCACTTGCGGTGACGTTACCTATCAAATGGATTGTAGCAGGTTTTGGCGTAACCGCGTGGGCCCGAGGATGGGACAATCGGCGCACTCGTAGTTTTAACAATGGCAAGTCCTCCAACATGATAGAGACCTGGCCCTTCATGTCCGTTTGCTCAGCAGAGGAAGGAACCCAGTAGATGGCATCCTCCTCATACAACTCCAACCAGGCATCAAATTTTCCTTGATCTAGCAAATCTGCTTCATGGGCAAGGAAACATGTGAGGTCTTCGATCACACTCATACCTTTGAGTCCATCCATTTACGCCACGCCTTGGCTTGCGTTCGCAAGGGCAACTCGCTAGACGTAGTTGATTGCAATCCATCACCAGTTTTTTGGTCGGTCGCGACCCCACGGCGATTATCGAGCCTCTCCAAGCTGCCACTTTCCAAACCCACCTGCACTCGACCAAAAATTTCCAAATCATCTGAAAAAATCATAGATGCGGGTGAAACTAAGGTGCCTAAAAAGCGGACGGCACGATGAAAAATTTCATCAGGCGCACCCTTAAGACGGAAGCAGTAGCCCTCAATAATCGTTTCATTAACAGCAATTGGATGCACAACCCGTATCTGGTGAAACTGAGCATTCACGTTTAAATTGGGCCATACTAAATTATTAAACCGATCCATACCAAGAATTTTAGCTGTTTTTTCTTTACCGTGAGTGTTTTCCAGAGCCTCACGATAAGTTTCAGTCACTGGGTCAGACTGCTGAGGTGCGAGTAGTCCAGATTTATAAAAGCCTCCCATAAAAGAATGCCCTTGCGGAAAACCATTGAGTTCAATCGCATTCCAGTCTTTTGATGTTAATCCATTGGATGCCATCATACCCTTTGTCTGGCCGCGATCCACTAACTCGTCTTGGCGAGTGACACCACCCTCAGTCTTACGAGCTGACGTCACTGAAGATTCATGAACATAGCCAGGGTGAACCGTATCGTTAGCATTCTCATGATGCAGCTTCCAATTCCCAGGATAGCGGACAGAGAAATGTCCACCCTCAATTTCTATTTTTCCGTCTGGTGCGCGATCAATTAGATTGTCGATGGCTTCTGTCATACGGCCTAGAAAATCACTTAAGCTTGGCCCGGCAGCTACTTTACTTGCGAAAACAAATCCTCGATAAGACCCCACCCGCGCAGCTGATGTCAAATGCAACGATCGATCTTTGATATCAAACGTTCCCGGGTAGCTTCCTATATCCGGGACTGCCGTCAACACACCATCAAGGGCAAAACCCCAGGCATGATAGGGACAAACAAAGGATTTTGTATTGCCTCCGGCAATCGCACAGAGGCGTGTACCCCGGTGGGTGCAATTATTTGCAAGTACGCGGAGTGAACCATCAAGTTGCCGCACCAAGAGGATTTCATCAACACCCATTCGAGTACGTATGAAATCACCCGCATTTGGTACCTGACTATCATGGCCAATGAAAATCCAGGCCCGGCGAAAAATTTGTTCCATCTCCAGCTTAAAAATATCCGGATCAGTATAAGCCTTCGCCGCCATCCAATCCTCGCCGGAAAGTTTATCTATCTCATCAGTGGTAGACATAGGTGCAGTATAAATTTGCTTTCTCATAGGTCAAGGCATAGGCATCGATTAAGGGATTTACACACCATTGGGAATGCTTTGCGTGACAAGAAAAGATATAAGAAGTCCCTCGCTAAAATCTATTTATTATAATTAATTTAAATGATGGTGATATTAAATCACGTGAAAATTAGCTGAACATAATAAACCAGATTATTTGTAACGACGCCTCTACAGCGACATTTGTTTTAGTACAGCATTGAACAACGCGCAATCGGCCCGACCATACTCATTAGTAACGTCAAAATGATTTAAGCCTTCTAAGACTATGGTATCACACAAGTTACCAGCCGTTCGCCAAGCATCAGCATAAGCTTGCCCTTGGCGCTGAAATTCATCTAACTCACCGTCACCCCAACAGATTACAATCTTAGGCCCGGATTGAGGAATATGTTTCAGGGGATTATTATTATCCGCTTCAATTTGACTAAGGTTTAAGTAATCATTTCTTGCACTTAAACGGACAGGCTCGAGATCATATGGACCACTAGCTAAAACTGCACCTTTAATAACATTTCCTGGTAACTCAAAATTTCTTTGCCAGTCATCGGATAGTAAATTCGCCGCTAAATGTGCACCTGAAGATGCCCCTGATATAAAAATTTTATAAGGGCTTCCGTTAAAAGAAGTAGCATTTTGCCAAACCCATTTTACACCGGACCGTATTTGATTAATAATTTCACTAATTGAATAGTCGGGTGTTAAACCAAAGTTCAATGGAATGAAGGTTGCTCCAGCAGCCACAAAATTAGGAGCTGGGTAACGAACATCCTCTTTACCAAGCTGGCGCCATGCACCACCATGAATATGAATATGAATGGGTGAGTTATTATTCATTGCAGGAAATATGTCGAGAAGCTCTACTTTCTCAGGTCCGTATGGGACGTCTAATTCACATTTTAGGGATGTAGATGCCTCTAGCCCTGCCCTAGACCAATACTCCCTGTAAACGGTAATATCAGAAACCAAAGTGGCCTGATTATATTGGGCATTTAGCTCCTCTTGAGTGTAATCTCTATACACGCATAGCCGTTTCATTTAATACTCTTTCCGTAATAATTAACTTGGTTTAGCACCCTGCATTTTATTTTGGATAAAAATACATGCAACCACAAGACCATAATAAAAATTTGTACCAATCCCCGGTTTTGAACAAGGCTACCTAATAAATTTGATGGTTAATTTAGTGTTGCGCCTGGGTTTAAACAGAAAATCTAAAACTTCGCCCCTATTATCTACGGCACGTCATAACAAGTGTTTCTTGCGGAATATTACAATTACCATGTTATCAAGATGCCAATGGTCACTTGGAGTGGGACGAGAGTGCCTTAGGTTACGAGTAATCTTTAGTCCGAATTTCAGAAACCAGCGTCGAACTGATTCGTATGTAATATCCAGTCCGCGTTCCGCTAGTAGATCTTCAATGCCTCGATAGCCCAACGTGAATCGAGCATAGAGCCATCCCGCATGTTGCATACTGAGTGGTGGGGAACAGTGGTAACAATACGATCGTTTTCTACATTGCTTATATTAACTAAATACCACTATCACCACCATCGACTTAACATGACAATGCCAATTTTTTCGTCTTATTCTAACCCGCGGTAAAAATTGTCCCAGATTTATTATCGAGGGCAGCTAGCATTTTATCCGGACTTGTAATGATGCCTTTTGCTCCCCCTTTCTCAAGATAGGTAATCATTGAGAGGATTTTTGGGCCCATGCTGCCTGGATCAAAATGATCGGCTTTATATAGCTCTCGTGTCTGGTTAAGCGTCAGACTACCCAGCCATTTTTCGTCTGGCGTATTAAAATTGAGGGCCACCTGGTCAACCCCGGTTGTAATTATAAAAACATCCGCTTTGAGTTTAGTAGCTAGTAAGCTGGAGGCTAAATCTTTATCAATGACTGCTTCTACCCCAACCAAATATTTTTTTTCATTTTCAGTTACTGGAATACCACCGCCGCCACAAGCTATAACGATAAAACCATTTTTAACTAAAAGTTCGATCTGTTTTAATTCGAGAATTTCTTGCGGCATGGGGGAAGGTACCACCCGCCGCCAACCGCGCCCCACATCGTTTTTTACTTTCCAGCCAAGTTTCTTAGCACCCTCTTTAGCGGTCGCTTCATCTAATTGGGGACCAATTGGCTTACTAGGATTTTCAAATGCCGGATCCTGATGATCAACCAAGACTTGGCTCACAATAGCAATCGCATTTTGATCCAGCCCGCGTTTAACAAATTCATTATGCAAAGCGCGCTGAAACATATAGCCCACGGCCCCCTGAATATCAGCATCAGCATAATCCATTGGTACAGGTGCTACTTCTTTGATCGCGATTTCAGAACGCCTAAGAATATATCCAACCTGAGGGCCACTGCCATGTGTAACAACCACATTCCAACCTGATTCCATAATATCAACGATACGTTTGACGGTAGTGACTGCAGCTTCATACTGATCTGAAATTGCTTGATGTGCTGCATCGGTAATTAGTGAATTGCCACCAACTGCGATGACAGCTGTTTTCTGAATTTTATTCATTTGCCGTACTCCTAAATGAGTGGCTTATGCATTTAAGTTTTCTTGCAGATATTCAAGAGCTTGGGTAAAACACGCTAGGGGTGCCCGTGTAATGCCGGCGCCAATCTGACCCACACCAGCATCTTTGTGCGCAATCCCTGTGTTAATAAGGGGTAAAATTCCTGTATCGACAACCTTTCGAACATCAATGCCAGCTGCCGTTCCACTAAAATTTAATGCAGGAATTGTCAGAGCATTGTTGCGGCCCAACGTAATTGGCACCATCTCCTTGCTTCTGGCAATTGCATCTGATGGTGTGCCGCCAACAAATTGCACTATTGCCGGGGATGCCGCCATCGCAAAGCCACCAATACCCGCTGTTTCGGTGATGGCGCTATCACCTAAATCAGGTGCTGCATCGGTTATTGAGTAGCCCGGGAAATAGAGGCCATCGACAACTGGCGCTGGCGCGGTGAACCATGTATCACCACCCCCACTGACACGAATGCCAAATTCCACCCCATTGCGCGCCATTGCCGTTACCATGGAGCTATGGGGCACACCATGTGCTACATCCAGCATCGCCTTGCAGGCAGCCATAGATACATTGAGAAAGAAATGATCATTGCCCGCGATGAATTCAATTGCATCGGCAATATCATCATTGGGAAGTCCTGAGCGCAGAGCGTGTGGTACTAATTGTTTGAGTAGTAATCCCGTTGCAGCAGCATTTCGATTATGGATCTCGTCTCCCATATATAATGCTTTAGCCATCAAAGGCTTTAGTTCAACGCCACCCGATCGCGCAAGCGCTTCGTTTAGAACTGGAGCTAAAATTGTTTGCATCCATTTTAGACGTTCAAGGACATCGAAACTATTTGCACCAAAGCGAAGAACTTTTCCTAAACCTTCGTTCAAGTTCGTAAAAGTTTTATTGCCGCCGATCGCGTTGGTAACCATCCAAACGGGCATCGATGGACTCGTAATACCGGCCATTGGACCAACTGCGGCATGATGATGACAGGGATCAATCGTAACTTCTCCGCTTTTCAATAAATTTTCTGCAGAATTTTTGTCACTGGCCCAACCTTCATAGAGAATGGCTCCAATGATTGCACCGTGTACCGGCCCACAGACATTTTGCCAGTCAATGGGAGGGCCCGAGTGAAGAATACACCTCTCCCCCATATTGGGTAAAACATCACCGGCACGACCAATGCCTTCTAATACTGGCTGGGCATTCAAGTATTTATCAAATGCGATCTGATTGGCCTGATCTACGGATTGATTATGCACCAAACTTGAGAGGGCTTTACCGATAGTCACGTTCCCATCTGCTGGTGGGCGCCAATTTACATTAACGGCTGTTCCACCCGCGCCCGCTACTGCGTCGGCAAAAGACGACAGGCCAATATTGATGACATTCAGAGTATCACTCATTATGAATCTCCTATAGCCTTAATCACATCACTCGCTAAATGAACGGCCTGCGCATTACTTCCGAGAACTATAGCACCCACATCTCTTAGTTTGTTTTCCTGTGCCACTAAGTTTTGTGGATCGTTTATCGTGCCACATACAAAGGTCACAAAAGCTAGGCTATTACCAAGTTTTTGCGCTGAGGCTCTCGCGGCTTGAATTGAAGCAACTATTTCACCAGCAGGATCATGGTGCGATCCATGCCCTATTACAACATCGAGCAAAATAATGGCTGTTTCTGGGTCCTTAGCCTCTTGCAAAATACGGTCATTTCTCAGTCGACAATCAATCATCGGGTGAGGTCGCCCGCGCGTAAACAAATCATCGCCAAGATCGATAATCGTATTGCCGGTGCTTGACCAAATATCGTTGAGTTTGTGCTTTGTACTTAACGGTGATGCAGAATTCATCGGTCCAATTTCTGCGCCCAGTAGAAGCATGGCCTCATAGCTGAAAGTACCCCCACTATAAAGACCACGCACATAGCGCTGCTTGTCAGAAAAAGAACTCGTAATTTCCTCAATAATAGAGGTTTCAATCGTATGACGCGGCAACGGATCATCTGACGGTTTTTTTCCCTGAGATAACAGAAATGCCGCGTGGGCTGCTTGCTCTAATGTTTCGACGGGGAATAAATTATCGCCCTTGATCGCGGCTAAATCCGCGCCTAAAAAACTAACCACAACCGGCTTGCCGCATTTTCTGGCTTCATTAAGAACTTTATCAGCAACCGCCGGTGATGGCGGTTTAGAAACCAATGTTATAATTTTGATCTCATCATTTTTTGCGAGAACTTGAATACCTTTTAACATCGAAAGCCCGCCAATTTTGGCATGGAGGTCCCTGCCGCCGGTTCCTATTGCCTGAGATACCCCTCCGCCGAGTTGATCAACCAAACATGAGATTTGCTGAAGGCCCGTTCCTGAAGCAGCAACGATGCCGATGTTTCCAGAGCGTACGACATTTGAAAATCCGAGTGGAACGCCGTTAAGGATTGCTGTACCGCAATCTGGTCCCATAACCAAATGACCAGAATTGGCAGCATATTTTTTAAGCGCAAGCTCGCCCTCGATTGAAACATTGTCGCTAAAAATCATAACATCCAGGCCTAAATTTAGGGCTTTTTGGGCTTCGGCTTCGGCGTATTCGCCAGGACAAGATATCAGAGCAAGTTGTGCTTCAGGAAATTCGTCGAGAGCCATTTCGATGCTTTGCGGTGCTAATATTTGTTCCTCGCCACTTAATGTTGGGGTGCCCACTTCGTTGATACTCTTTTCCACCTGTTTGAAGGCAACGTCAATGATCGCTTCATCGTCCCCTTGTATTGCAACCAATAGATTGTTGGGCTGAGGAGACATTTTTTCCACTAAGAGCCCGGCTTCATTTAAAAGCTCAATATTAGCTTCAGTTGCCATGATAGCCGAAGCCTGAGAGATACCAGGAAGGTCGCATAATTTGCATGAAATTTGCATCAACGCGACTGAATCACGATAAATGTTGGGCAGAATTTTCTGAAAAAATTTCATTACCGTTAGGCAGCTTTTATAAAGTTAGAGTTAAGTTTGAGTGTGTAATTTTCGATATAGGCGGCTCCTGCAATAAGCCCAAACATCATAGCAATTCCTGAACTACTACCGACCAACTTTAATTTCCTAGACGCATACCCGATATCACCATTGCCATATAATGCTGAGCGCAAATCTTCTACAGGTTCTATAAAGAGCCCTTCTATTGCATCGTTAAGCATTTGGTTGCTGACTGTCGTCGTCTTATAAATATTTCTCCGTATTTCAGATGCTATTTGTTGCCTTAAGGGGTCATCAGGCGCGGTCAAAGAAATCGCGCTGAGATAGCCAGCAATTATATCGTCGCCTTCGGGCGTAAGGCCGCGTCCCCATCCAATCATTTGGGAAACGACACTCAGCGGTCCAGCGAGTAATTTTTCGCAGCCCAGTGGCAAATCATTTTTGATTTCGGATAATAAAATATTTAATTGCGTTTTTTGTGGCCTAGATTCAAGCTTAAATTTTGGTGCCCACATGGAGGCGCTACGAAGGTCAATTTTTAGTTTTTTAGACGAAAAACGAAGAATTCCGTTACGATGATGAACTGTCGTGCCAGTTTTAAAATAGGCTTTTAAGTCGCGTATTTGAGAGTTAACTAAAATTCCGTGCGGCATATTAAAGTAATTACTAGACGCACATGTCAAAATGCTCAAATCGGCTAGTTCAACGTTAAAGGTATGATCATAAATACCTATAATTTTTCCATCGAAATTGCTCGAGGGAATTTTAGTCCCAACAGATATGGCGACGAGAGAGTACATGGCCATCCTCAAATTAAAATATTTTTTTGAATTTGGTCTGAGCTAATCAGAGTTAAATCAAAATTAACTCAGACTTCATTCAAAGCTTAGGTGTCTTCTGGCGCGAGTTCCATTTTGGTAAAACCAAAGCAAATGATAGCCATCAGGACATAACTCAAAGCAATCATCGGAGAAACTGCAATGCCGACCGCTGGGCCATGGATAAACCCGAAGAAAGCAAGCACGGCACCAAATAAACAAAACACACCAGCGCCATTTGGTTTCCGATCAATCAGCATGACCACTATACCGCCAAAGATAAGACCAGTAATAATGGCGCCTCCACCTAAGGCTTCGAGACCTTTGTAAAGCACGCCATTTTGCGCCAGTTTATCCAGGCCAACAGCACCTGCATTGGTACCCGCCGCCCCCAACGCACCATCAATCAAGGTTTTTGCCCAAGCGGCTAAATGAGGTACAAAGGCAAATATCACCGCTGGGGCATGATTTGATGGCGTTGCCTGGAAGGCTTGTGCGCCAATCAAAGCACCGATGTAAAGTAAGATCGGAATAATCGCAACGACTGGAATAAGATCAAGCAGCAAGGACACAACGCTTAGCCAGGTTAAGGCGATAACCATTACACCTGTGGCAATAGAATAACCTATTTTACCACCAATGGCCTTCCAACCGGGATGACCGATATAGACAGCATTGGCAAATGGGCTACCGAGTAATGTACCTACTAGGCTAATACTACCTTCAGCCATTAGTGTCTCTTTAACGCTATACTCATCACCAGCGGCAGATGCGCTTTCAACATTATCCATTGCTTCAATGAAATCGTACACGCCGAACGGAATGGCGGTTACCACGATGAAGGCGAGAAATTCAAATCCTGAGAAGACATGGTCGAAAGCCGGTATCGGTATTGAGAAACCAACGTTACCCAAAGAACTTTGAACCGCAGCAGGGTTCATACCGCCAAAGCCCCAATCAAAGGCAAAACTCGCCCAGGCGAGGATCGTGCCAACACCAATTGCGACGAGGCCACCTGGTAATTTCCCAGGGAATTTCACGCCACCATACCAAGCGCCCAGAATAATGATTAAGGACACAAGGCCAATGACGGGGGTTTCAAATATTTCCATCGCTGGCCGAAGCGAAATAAAGGTGATGGAAATACCTGCTAGAGTTCCCAACAAAGCAGCACGCGGTGTTAAGCGTCTGATAGTCGGCGCGATGAATGCGCCTGCAAACAACACGATACCTTCAACAAATACCCAAGCTAGACCAGCTTCCCACGCTTTGATGGGATCCTTGGTTTGAATGGCAATGGGCAGCATAATGATAAAAACGACAATGAACATATGCGGCACGCTAGGTCCAGACGGTAAAGCCGTAACGTCGGCCCGACCGGTTTTCTCGGCCAGTCTCTTTGCCATTAAAGCGTAATAAATATTACCCAGAAAAAGCATTAAACCAACAGCCGGAAGAATATGGCCAAATAAAATAGCATCCGGAATTTTGATAACAAACTTTAGCAGTCCAGTCAGAACCAATAAGTTTACCAGGACGTTGGTGCCCAAGCCAAAAAAGGCGTTGAGGTCACCTGAAGTCCATAAAGGTGTTTTACTACTCATATCTATGTTCCCCCATGTGTTAAAAAATTACTCACTCAAATCTGTTTTATTAGTCTAGTAGCAACTTCTTTTTCTAACAAGTGCTTATGGCTGAAATCACTGACGATGAATCGGAAACCCAACCAAAAATTCCTCCTTGAGCTTTAATCATTTCAATTCCCACGCGTTGAAATTCTGGAAAATAGCTGCCAACACAATCTTCCAGAATAAGGCATTCGTATCCACGATCATTCGCTTCTCGCACTGTTGTATGCACACACACTTCGGTTGTAATACCACACACGATCAGCGTCTTAATCCCCCGGTTTTGAAGAATTAAATGCAAATCTGTTTCGTAAAAAGCCCCCTTACCAGGCTTATCAATAATAGGTTCGTTTAAATTTGGGGTCAATTCAGGAATAATATCGTGACCAATTTCACCGCGAATGAGAATTCGGCCCATCGGACCGTCGTCCCCAATTCCGGTTTCTAATTTTCCGCGTGTTAGTTTGCTTGGGGGCGCATCTGTTAAATCTGGACGATGACCTTCGCGCGTATGAATTACGCTTAAACCCACATTCCGAGCAGCTTTTAATATATTCTGGCAGGGCTCGATTGTTCTTCTGAGGAGAGAAACATCGTTGCCGAGGGTCTCGCCAAAACCACCGGGTTCCAAAAAATCTCTTTGCATATCAATCAACAACAGGGTTGTCGATTTTGTGTTGAGTGACAGCGGGTAAGGATTGGCTTCAATTATTGTCAATGGTGACATCTTTGATCCTTAGCAATAACTACGTTAATCGGTTTTAGATCTACTTATGTGAGGCTTTACCATCAAAATGAAGTAGCGCTTAGCCCTTTTTAGACGCCAAATATTTCCGCCAACCCCCGAACTTTGAAATATCCGTATGATTTTCTTCAGCAATTTTCTGCGGAAATAAAATACCATCAACAATTTGGCCATTGTCTAATTTTACCGGCCCACAATATAAAAAAGGTGGCTCACTTGCTTCAACGCGTTTCCAAATTTCATCGCTCATCCTATACATCTCGCCAGCAACAGCGACACCGCCCTCGGCAACTTCAAACATACCAGGGTGGATGTCGCCAATTGTAAAAAGCCGGTAATTGGGAGTTGTCCTAAATTCACCCATAAATTCTGAACCATCCAAATTCATATTTAGTTTGAGACCTTTCATTAAAGTCCCATTAACAAAGAGTTCTTTTATCATTTAGGCTACTTACCTTTTGCAATATAATATCAATTGCGAATGGATCATCATAAAAGATTGTTAGACGAAAATCAACTTTGACCACATTTTAACATTTTATAATATTTGGGGATTAAAAACAGCATCGTCACATCAACTAAATGGTGAAAATAATTCGGGGGCTGTCAGACGAATGCAAACTAGTCTTTGAATGCTATGAAAGTGTCTCTATTATACCGTAGATAGTTGCCGCCACTCGGCAAGGGCGAATCCACGTTGAACCTGATATGTATTTCATGGATTTAGATGACAGCACCCACCCGCTTCGCGTTAAAACCTGACGGTTGTTACTGCTTGGAGCGGTAGCGGGATGCCGGCATGATCGACACATTAAAAACTTTCATCAGTCATCGTGTAATTCAGCAAACTTTTCAGCCATTGTAGGATTATTCCTCGTCAATCTCTTTATCGTGACATCTTTAGACTTATCATTAGCAATTCTAAGGTTTTTGTCTGCGCTCAATAATGCATCTTTCGTTTTTTGTAGGCTATTAATTGATTTATCTATTTGATCGACTGCCACTTGGAATTTGCGAGATGCAAGATCATAATTTTTACCAAATGTTGTCTTAAATTTATCTAATTCTGTTTCAAAATTCGTGATATCTATATTCTGCTCCCTCACCTGAGCCAATTGGGTTTTGTATGTAAGTGAATGCATCGCTGCATTCCTCAACAAGGTAATTATTGGAATAAAAAATTGTGGCCTAATAACATACATCTTCGGATATCTATGAAAAACATCCACTATCCCAGTATTGTATAGTTCACTTTCTGATTCTAGCAGGGATACTAACACAGCATATTCGCAACCCTTTTCATTACGATCCCTATCTAGTTCTTTAAGAAAATCTTCATTTTTACTTTTTGTTGCTGTGAAATCACTCTCATTTTTCATTTCAAACATTATCGAGATAATTTCAGTATTATTTTTGTCATGGTCTTTAAAAATGTAATCGCCTTTACTTCCCATTCTGGAGTCATTATCTTTTTCAAAATAAGCAGTCTGGAAAGCCGACGACCGCAAGCGATTAAACTCTATTTCACAGTGCTGCTCTAAGGTCTCGCCAACCATTTTTGTAGATAGTTTTGCTTTCATATCTTTGAGGCGCTCAATAGCATCATCTCGATCCCGTATTTGTGTTTCATACTTATCTTTTAAAGAGTTCTCCAAAACTTTCTTTTCCAGGTTGGCACTCTCAAGTTTATTTTTTAGATTATCTCTATCTTTTTCAATTGGTCTTAGCGCTTGTTCGACAGCTGAATTAACAGAGTTATCCTTCTCCCTTACAAGGAATTTAAGGCTCTCAATTTCGATATCCTTCTCTACTAGAGATTTTTCAATTGGCCTTACTGCTTGTTCGACAGTTGAATTAACTGAGCTCTCCTTTTCCCTTATAAGGGATTTGTAGCGCTCAATCTCTATATCTTTCTCTCCCATGGATTTTTGGATTGCATTTGCAGACTCTTGTTTAGCAATTTTAAGCGCACTATCTTTATCTTTTTCCGCGCGCTCGAGCCGTTCATGGATTTCTTTTTCGAATTCACGGCCTCGCACTTGTTTGAGAATATTTGCGTATCCCGTTTCATCAACCTTGAATGCTTTATCACAATGGGGACAAATAATTTCATTCATAATGTTCCACTCCAAGAGGTTGGTTCTTTAACCTTGTGTAGACTACTGCTAGCGTAATTACCAACTTTGGGAAAGATAATATAACAAAGTTGAATATAAGCTGTTCTAAATATTGACTAACCTGGAGTTGATATGAACGCTGTCGAAATTGAACAAGCAATACCTGAGTTATCAGATTGAGGGCTAGGTTCTCAGCCTATCATCGTAGTCATAAACTTTGGTTCAGATTGTGAGGGCGATTGGGCTAAATTAGGCAGATTTAAAAATGGGGATAGATATCTTGATTTTGTTTTTTTTTGCTTTTTTTTATTTTGTAACCGATGATACCGATAAGTATAAAAGCCAATATTACAAGAAGTGTTTTCATATTTTTTTCACTAAGTAGTCCGATATAATTTGATTTCCGTAGTCTGTAAGGTGTACTCGATCTATAAATGTGTCAATTTCTGGGCTCGCCTGATTAATAGCTCGGTTTGTGTCAATAAACATTACGCCTTCTTCCGCGCAGGCCTTCTCCAGTTCACTCAAATACCAATCGTAAAGATTATTTAATTTTGTTGCAAAAATTTGCCAATATCCAGATTGCTCATTGTCCAAAATTTCAAAAACAGCCAACTCGGTTTCTGTGAATTTTCTTCGGGTTATCCAATTTGCATATGGTTGAAGCGCAAATATCAGTTGAGCATCATAGTAGTCAGCATAGACCTTCCAATTGCTAATATTTCTTCTTAAAATATCCGTAACTTCATATGGGGGGTTGTTGTGTACGCCAATGACGCCTTCTGGAGTTTTATCTAGACCCGACTGTTTGATGGTATTTGTGCGAAGCAGTAATTTTTGTCTCAATTCACTCATCAGTTTTCAATCACTTCAACAAAGAACATCATCTAAATTCTAGAGATACATATAAGGTTCAACGTCAAGCTGCTCTTATTGCGTGGCGGCAACTTTGTGCTGCATAAAACCACCGTATTTGCGCTACTCTGAGACGAGTTCGCATTCGTCTGACAGCACCTAAAAAATCATCAAATCCCGCAGAGGGCGCTCACAGTGGAAACCGTAAGCGTTTTTACAC